>CACXDE010000299.1 GCA_902766305.1 uncultured Ruminococcus sp.
ATATTCCGTCATTCTGCACAGCCTGCTACCGTGAGGGCAGAACAGGCGACCGCTTTATGGCGCTGTGCAAGGTAGGACAGATACAGAACTGCTGTCATCCGAATGCGCTTATGACTTTGCAGGAGTTCCTCACCGACTATGCAAGCCCCGAAACAAAGAAGATCGGCGAAGAGCTAATCAGGCGTGAAATACAGAATGTTCCCGATCCGAAACGCCGTGAACGTGCGATAAACTATCTTGATGAAATTGTAAATGAGGGTAAGAGAGATTTCAGATTCTGAGGAGATTATAGTATGAGCCTTAACAATACACCTTCTGCTGACAGACTGCATATCGCATTTTTCGGAAAGCGTAATGCAGGCAAGTCCAGCGTTGTCAATGCCGTAACAGGTCAGGAGCTTGCCATAGTTTCTGATACTCGCGGCACAACTACCGACCCAGTTTCAAAGGCAATGGAGCTTCTCCCGCTCGGTCCTGTTGTAATAATCGATACCCCCGGAATTGATGACGAGGGCGATTTAGGCGCATTGAGAGTTAAAAGAAGCTATCAGGTGCTTAATAAAACCGATATTGCCGTTGTTGTTATTGACTCGGTTATCGGCATGACCGCAGAGGACAAGGCTCTGATCGAACGCATCAAAGAAAAAAATATTCCGTATGTCATAGCATACAATAAAAACGACCTTGCAAGCATAGATGTAAAAGACAGCCATGAAATACTTGTCAGCGCAGAAACCGGCGACAATATTAACGAACTTAAAGAAAAAATCGCCGCACTTTCAAAGGGACACGAAAATACAAAAACTATCGTTTCCCATATGCTGAAAAAGGATGATATCGCCGTTCTTGTCGTTCCGATTGATGAATCTGCGCCTAAAGGACGGCTTATTCTCCCTCAGCAGCAGACTATCCGTGATCTGCTTGACCATCACTGCATTGCCGTTGTGACACAGCCGGAGGAACTTACGCAAACCCTTGAAGCTCTGAAAAAAAAGCCCGCTGTCGTTATTACCGACAGTCAGGCTTTTAAAAGGGTAAGTGCGGATACACCCGATGATATACTGCTTACATCCTTTTCTATTCTTTTTGCAAATTATAAAGGAAATCTCAGACTTGCAGTAGAGGGGGTAAAAGCTATTGATACACTGAAAAGCGGGGACAAGGTTCTTATATCCGAGGGCTGTACACATCACCGTCAGTGCGGCGATATAGGTACGGTAAAGCTTCCGAAGCTTATCGCAAAATATACAGGGCTGTCCGATCTTCAATACGAATGGACAAGCGGGACAGGATTTGCAGATAAGCTGACCGATTATAAGATGATAGTACACTGCGGCGGCTGTATGCTGAGTGAAAGAGAAATGCAGTACCGACTTAAATGCGCTCAGGATGAGGGAGTTCCCATCACAAACTACGGTACTGCTATAGCATATATGAACGGCATACTGAAAAGAAGCCTTGATATCTTCCCGGAAATAGCAGATATTCTCAGATAAATTCTGCTTTTCCGCTTTCAATATCATAGACTGCGCCAACGACCTTAAGACCGCGGCTGTTTTCCTCTTTCTGTATCTCGAAGCTGTTTTCAATTATTTCAATACTATGACGGACATTCATACAGCAGGCTTTATATCCGTCCTTTTCATCACCGATAGCAGTCTTTATCTCATCGGTGATGAATTTTATATAGCCTTCCGGATCATGGTTTATTGCCGCATCAACCGCACCGCAGTGAGTATGACCCAAAACCACAATAAGCTCAACTCCAAGATGAGAGGCAGCATATTCTACTGAACCAAGCTGATGATCGTCCATTACATTTCCGGCAACACGTATTACAAAAAGATCTCCTATTCCCGCATTGAAAATACTTTCCGGTATGACCCTCGAATCGGAACAGGTAATGATTATTGCATAAGGATGCTGACCGTTTACGGCAGTGTCCTTTCTTTTTTCGTGTGAGATATCACCAGTGCTG
The DNA here is from genome assembly GCA_902766305.1 of uncultured Ruminococcus sp. Classification (GTDB taxonomy): domain Bacteria; phylum Bacillota; class Clostridia; order Oscillospirales; family Acutalibacteraceae; genus UBA1213. The sequence goes on from CACXDE010000299.1 coordinate 1,979, forward strand.
ATCTTGCTTTCAATGTATATTGAGTTTCCTTCAATAAGCTTTTTTATTGCATCCTCTGCGCTTATACCTTTTACATGTGACATTTCTATTACCTCCGGCTTATCATAATTTTTTCAGTACGTTCAGACCGTCCCCACTTTTAACAACACCTCCGCTCCTCAGAATGACAGGAAGGAGAAATTTTTTTCAGTCTGACAATAGGACTTTATAAATGACGTTTACTTTAATTTGATTTTTAATGAAATATTTCCATAATTGCAGTTGTTTTGGTTTACTAAAAAATAACTAAAGTCAGTTCGGATTTTGTTTATATGTTTAAAAACTAATTACTCTCAAGCAGATCTTTAAGCTCAGCAAGCGAAGAAATCACAATATCAGTAAACATCTCTTTATCCTGCTTTGAAGGCTGTACAAGATCGGGAATCATTATCACATATCCGCCGCTTGCCCTTGCTGCTTTTATTCCATTGATACTGTCCTCTATTACAGCGCAGTTTCTGATATCCTGCCCTATGCTTTCGGCTGCAAACAGAAAAATATCCGGTTCAGGTTTGCTTTTCGATACCATATCACCGCCTGTAACGGAATCAAAAAAGTCTATCAGACCGGCGGCTCTCAGTTCACGCTCAACCATTTCCTTCCTTGTAGAAGAAGCAAGAGCAACCGGAATATTTTGCACTTTCAGATATTCAAGCAGCTCCATTGCACCGGCTTTAACAGGCAGCAGACCGCCTTCCGCTTTTTTTCTGAAACGTGAAGTCACCTCTCTCCAGTAATCATTCAGAGGGAAGTCTTCACCATACGTATTCCGGTATAATTCATGCGTCTTTTCAGTTGTAAGACCTATACATTTGAGGACGGCTTCCTCAATATTGTCAATGCCAAAAACTTCCGCCGCTTCTATACAGCACTCCATATACAGCCTCTCGGAATCAAAGATAACTCCGTCCATATCAAAAATATAAGCATTAAAATTTTTCATAAAACCACCTCTTCAGATTCGGTTATTCTCCTGCGGACCTCTGCCAGAAGTGCCTTTCTGTCATTCTCTATTTTTCCGTCTATTACCATATCAAGCATTTCTTTAAGAATAGAACCTATCTCTTTTCCCTGGCTTATACCCATTTCTATCAGATCGCTGCCTGTCAGCTTTAGTGTACGTATATTAAATTCGTTTCCATCTGCCGTAAGCTCATGGAAAAGTCTGTCAAGCTCGTCAATATATTCAAGCTTTTCAGGTATAGTGACAGGATTCTGCCCTTTAGTATCCGCTCTTTTCAGCTCTAAAAGTGACGGAAACGCATCTATCCCGGTTTTTGAGATAAGTCTGCGGACATATTTCGGGGACAGCTTCGGACGCTGATCGTGATATCGTATAAGAAGCTCCCCCTTTGAAATAGTGTCGTTGTCAAGATGAAGACGTCTCAGTATCTTTCTTGACATTTCCGCACCGACCTCAGGATGACCGTGAAAATGACCTATCCCCTTTTCGTCAACTGTATAGCATCTCGGCTTTCCTACATCATGAAGCAAAGCAGACAGACGCATGACCTTGCCGTGTGGAGAATTAACAATCACATATACCGTATGCGTCCACACATCATATACATGATGAGGGTTTCTCTGCTCCAGACCGACCATAGGCAGTATCTCGGGAATCACAATGCCTAACACCTCTGCATATTCAAGCAAGATATTTTCAGCATAATTTCCGTCAATTATCTGTATCAGCTCCGAAGCTATCCTCTCAACTGAAATATTTTTGAGAAGCTTTTTATTTCTGAAAATAGCCGACTTTGTATTTTCCTCTATCTCAAACCCAAGCTTTGAGGCAAACCTCAATGCCCTCATTATCCTCAGTGCGTCTTCATTGAAGCGTTTATCCGGATCGCCGACACATCTTATTATCTTATCCTCAAGATCATTCTGCCCCTCAAAGCAGTCAACAAGACCTTCACTGCTGTTATATGCCATTGCATTGACAGTGAAATCACGTCTTGCAAGATCCTCTCTCAGTGAAGTTATAAATCTTACACTCTCAGGACGGCGGTTGTCCTTATATTCTCCGTCACAGCGGAATGTAGTGATCTCATACAGCTGACCATCAATCAATACCGTAACCGTTCCATGCTTTAATCCGCTTTCAATTATATTGTGCATATTCAGGGCGGACAGAATTTCATCAGGCTTTGCGCTTGTGCAAATATCCCAGTCATGAGGTATTTTTCCCATAAGACTGTCACGTACACAACCTCCGACAGCATATGCACTATATCCCGAATTATTAAGTTTATTTATCAGAATTTCAACATTCTGTGGAACTTCTATATTCATTATTGTCTCCTTTTGAAAAAAAGGCGTCTCCACTGCATATGAAGACGCCTGCACTAAAACCATATTAACTAGATATTACTCTGATACTGCTGCTGATTCCTCGGAAGCTTCAGCAGAGCTTTCAGCTGCTGACTCATCGGCTGCACTTTCCTGCTTTGAAGCTTCGGCAGAACTCTCTGTTTCGCTTGTCTGTTCAGAAGCTTCGGCAGACGATTCTGCCGCGCTTGCCTGCTCAGAAGCTTCGGCAGATGATTCAGCCGCTCCTGCCTGCTTTGATGCTTCAGCGGATGATTCAGCTGCGCTTGCCTGTTCGGAAGTCTCAGCAGATGATTCTGCCGCACTTGTCTCAGTTGAGGTTTCAGCTGCCGTGCTTGTCTCAGTTGCTGATGCATCAGATGAAATAGCCGCATCAGTTCCCGTTTCTTTTTTGTCTCCGCCAAAGAACGCGATCGCATTCAGTACTACAACAAGCAGGAAGAAAACGATAGCACAATATTTAGTGATCTTTGCAAAAAGCGCATCAGCTGTCTTTGCCTTACCTCTTGAAAGGAAAGAGTCCGCACCGCCTGTTACAGTACCAAGACCTGCCTGATGACCCTCCTGCAAAATAATCAGGATTATCATTAATATTGACAAAACAAGAACTACTGCACCTACTACAATTTCCCAAACGCCCATTCTATAAAATCCTCCAATCGAAATTGCTTAACATACCTTTATATAATATCATATCCGTTTACCAAAATCAAGATATTTCAGCAATTTTTTTACCAATCCGGCGAGCCGCCGGTTCCTAAATGTCAAACTTTTTACGTTCACCATAGATTTACGCCAGCGTGACGCTGGACTCACAACAGTCTTGCACTGCTTTCTTCACAATTCGCAGCTTCTATGAATCACGGGCGGTGCTATTTCATTTTTATTTCACCAAAGATGGTACTTATCGTTGCCAATTATAATTTTACACTTAGTAGATTTATGTACCGCTGCCAACTATAGTTTTACACATAGTTAGCAAAGCATCGCCGTTTATCCTGACGTTTTATTTATTCTCCGAAAGTGATCTGACTGTCATCAGGTTTTTTCGGAAACTGACCCATATTAGGGAGTGTTTTTCCTCTGTACCGTTCGGGATCAGATATCATTCCCTCATTAAGCACATTTGCAGAAATTACCCTGTGTCCCTTCTTTTGTTTCATAACGGCAACACCCTGAGTATTCTTTGTCGTTTTTGCATTTATCTCCCCGGCACGGAACACCAATGCCCTGCCCGAAGATGAGATCATAACAATATCAGTTTCATCATCCGGAACATAGCAAATTGCTGCAAGAGGTTCTTTCTCACAATATGCGTTTGCAAGCTTTTTGCGGTTTGTCTTTGTCGCATATGATGAAAGGGGTACCTTAGCCGCCTTTCCGCTTTCAAATACAAAGAGTACATATCCGCTGTAGTCCTTTGTGGGTATCATATAGACAGCGTTTTCACCCTCGTCAAATCCAAGCTTTGAAGGTATATATTCGCCTAAAACGCTTGTCTTTGTGTCTGCAAAATCACTGCCCTTTGCTTTGTAAGCCTGCGCCTTGTCAGAGAAGAATATGATATCCGTACCGCTTGTAGTCTCAAAATGCTCGATTATCTCATCGCCGTCCTTGAGCTTATGTTCGCCGCTCATTCTCAGAGACTGGGGGGTTATCTTTTTGAAATAGCCTTCCTTTGAGAAGAACATATTTACAGGATAATCAGGAACATCCTCTGTTATTTCCTCATCCTCTATATCCTCGGCATAGATTATCATGCTTTTTCTCGGCTGACCGTATTTTTCTGCTATTTCACTCAGCTCACGAATAATAATATTCTTTATCTTCCGGCTGCTGCCAAGTATGGATTCAAGCTCAGCTATATCCTTTTCAAGCTGTGAAATATCGTCTGTACGTTTCAGAATATATTCACGGTTAAGGTGACGGAGCTTTATTTCTGCAACATATTCCGCCTGAACCTCGTCTATGTCAAAGCCTTCCATAAGGTTCGGAACGACCATAGCTTCTTCTTCTGTATGACGTATTATCCTTATCGCCTTGTCTATATCAAGAAGGATTTTTGAAAGCCCCTGCAAAAGATGAAGTCTGTCCTGCTTCTTATGCAGATCAAAATATGTTCTTCTTTTCACACATTCTATACGGAAGGCGCACCATTCATTAAGAAGATCCTTTACTCCCAAAACCATTGGCGTACCGCCGATAAGTACATTGAAGTTGCAGGAAAAGCTGTCCTCCAGCGGTGTCATCTTATATAGCTTGTTCATAAGCTTGTCGGCGGCAACTCCGCGTTTCAGGTCTATAGTTATTTTAAGACCGTCAATGCCTGTTTCGTCACGGATATCGGATATTTCCTTTATCTTGCCAGTTTTTACAAGATCAATGACTTTTTCTATTATTGCTTCGCTTGTTGTAGTCTGAGGAATGGACAGGATATCTATACAGTTAGCTGTTTTGTCGTAGACATACCGTCCTCTCAGCTTTATACTTCCCCTGCCTGTATCATAGACGGTCTGCATGACATTTTTATCATATATTATCTGTGCGCCGCCTGTAAAATCAGGTGCGATAAGTGTTGACATAATATCATGATCCGGATTTCTCAGCAATTCTATAGTTGTACGGCACACCTCTGAAAGATTGAATGAACAGATAGAGCTTGCCATACCTACAGCTATACCGGTATTTGCATTTACAAGCACTGACGGAAAAGCCGCCGGCAAAAGCGCCGGTTCCTTCATTGTATTGTCATAGTTATCCACAAAGTCAACTGTATCCTTATCTATATCAC
>CACXDE010000300.1 GCA_902766305.1 uncultured Ruminococcus sp.
AAGAAACCAATCATATAACTCGTTGTTATCCTATTTTTTACTCTGTATCAGTCTATAAAATTATATCATAAAACTACATTATCGTCAAGTTTGACGAGTGGATGTTTTTTATTAAAAACCGCTATTTCTGTACAGTTTATTACTCACTATTCAATTTCCATTTTTGTTATTGACTAAATGTTACATATCAAAACAGAGTGCTTTTTGCATATAGCCATGCAAATCCTATAATAATATGCCCCTGCCAGTACAGTCAATACCAACAGGGGACGGGATATTATACATATCACAATGCTACTCGGAGCCTTTCAGAGCTTCGACCATGTCTATTTTCTTGTTCTTATTTGCTACCATAAGTCCAACAAACAGCGAAACTCCGAATGTCAGTATTATAGAAACACAATATGTCAAAGGTCCAAGCATCATCTTCATTTCATATTCTCCTGCAAGGGCTGTTATCATACACTCCAAAGCGCCTATTCCTGCCGGAAGTCCGATTATGACTCCTATGATCGTCAACCATATATTCTGCGAGATCAGCAGCCTTTCTATATGTTTATTACGGAAACCAAGAACTTTAAGAGTCGCCAGCTCACGGTACCGCTCAACATAGCTCATAATGCCGAGATTGTAGAGAACAACAATACCCAATACCGCTGCTGCAATGACAAGTATTACTACCATACCATCCATAATACTGACAAAACTTTTAAATGTGTCCATAAGAAGCGCTTTATTCTGCTTGCCTGAAATAAGTTCTGATGAAGGAATATCGTCTGTCTTTACATCAGTGTAAATTGCAGTAGGTGAATAATCAATTCCAAGCTTGTCCGCAAGAGTATCAGTAATTGTTACACTTTCGGTCATTATTGAACGATTGTACCCTATAACTTTAACAGTATATGTATCCTTTGAACCATATGGGGAAAATGAAATACTCTCCCCTATCTTCGCCTTGTCTTTAAGCCTTAGACAAAGATAAACACCATCATCACCTAAATCTATCCTTCTGTTATCTTCATCTATAATATTGAGCTTCTGATGTGGATTGTGAACTACATCAAGACTGACTGTATCACCTCCAAGGCTTATTCCGCTAAGACTTTCCCAGTCACCGTTAACCTCCGCTGCAAGCTCTTTTGCTTCTGCACTGTCCGCATTATCTACAAGATTTATCTTTGTTGCATAATTGGAAATATCATTGTCAAGAAGATCAAGAAATCCTGCCATAGTGTCACGCATACCAAGTCCGCCAACCATCAGAACCATACAGCCTACAATTCCGAACAGCGTCATGAATGAACGACTATTATGCCTGCTCAGATCACGAAGATTCCATCTTGTTCCAAAACGAAGCCTCTCCCACAACTTAGTCCTTTCAAGCATGGTTTTGCGCATTTTCTTCGGAGTATATGGTCGCAGAGTTTCTGCTGCTGTACCTCGTAACTGACCATAAACAGAAAGATAACTTATAAGCGTTAGAAACAGTATCGTACCTATCATTACCGGATCACAGAAAAATGGTGTTGCAGCCGTCCAGTCAGGCATATCAAAATAGGTCCCCATCATGCCGTCCTCACTCATAACTAATTTACATACAATGTATCCGAGTACGGCTCCAAGTCCCGTTCCGACAATTCCGATAAATAATCCATATGAGGTATAGTGTCTGAGTATGCGTCGGTTCTTGAATCCGAGAGCTTTCAGCGTGCCTATCTGTATCTTCTCTTTTGTGGCAATACGGTGCATGGTCGTTACCATCGTCAGAATGGCTATCGAAAGAAACAACACTGGCATGATCGATCCCATTGTTTTCCCTTCAGTAGCTTCACCCATGGCTTCTTTATAAACCATATGATCTTCCTTCGGTGTTACCATTATCGTTCTGCCAAGTTTGTCTTTTACGGCTTCCTCCAGTTTTTCTTTATCTATATCGGACAACAGATTTATCTGTCCGAAAAGCATATCCGTTATTTCATCAACAGTTTCTTCATTCAATAATTCTTCAAGCTTTTCATCTATCAGACTACCTGAAAGACCGGATTTTTTTATTTTTTTATATGTATCATCAATCTTGTTTTTTATCAGCTTCTTTAACTTTATTGGTGAAATATAGGCGTAGCCGAATGTGCTGTAGTCAGGCATTATCTGGTTATTGTCGGCTACGCATATCATGTGTTCGCCGGATTTTATCAGACCTACTATTTTTCCGCTTATATCTATTCCTTGAAATTCAAGTGTCAATTCGTCACCAAGCCCGTATCCGTTTTCTGCTGCAAATTTATCAGAAAGCCATATACCCTCACTGCTTTCATTATACCCTTCACCATCCATAACAATAAATGTCGATACAGTAAAGTTTTCACTGACATCAAGTGCGAGGGATTTATTTTCCTTGCCCTTTATATCAAGATTAACTGTAAGAAAACGAGTTGCCGCCCTTATACCGTCAATTGATGCAATTTTCTTAAGCTCATCAGAAGTGAAACCCTCCTGGGAATATAAACGGTAATCTGCATAATTTGTCTCAGCAAAAAATTTTGATGTATCATATTCAATTGTAAACCATTCCATATTGAATCCAAGAAATATACCCATTCCGAGAGTTATCATTATTATCATTGAGATAAACTGCGATTTGTAACTCCACGCAGTACGAAACAATTTCCGTGTCAGCATTACCATTCCACCTCGTATAATATATTTAAGCCCGATAAAACAGGCTGCATTTATCAGTTGATCGGTTTGATCGTACCCATGGTATAATTGACATAGG
>CACXDE010000301.1 GCA_902766305.1 uncultured Ruminococcus sp.
ATACAAGCTCTACCCTCTTGTCAAGATTTCTCTGCATCCAGTCTGCCGAACCCATATATATTTTTCTGTTGCCGCCGTTTTCAAATATGAATATACGGCTGTGTTCAAGAAGCTGACCGACAATGCTTCTTACCGTTATATTTTCGCTTATGCCCTTTACCCCCGGAACAAGACAGCATATACCTCTTACAATAAGTGTTATCTTTACTCCTGCCTTTGAAGCCTCATAAAGAAGACGTATAATCTCAGGGTCGACAAGGGAATTTATCTTTGCAACAATACCCGACGGCAGACCGGCAAGGGCATTCTCCGTTTCATGACGTATCATTTCTTCAAAGAAATCCCTCAGCCCCATCGGAGCGACTTTCATTTTATTGTATACAGGAGGAGTGCTGTAACCTGTAATTACATTAAAAAGTGAGGAAGCGTCCTCGCCAAATTCCTCATTACAGGTAAACATACCTATATCCGTATAGAATCTTGCTGTGCTGTCGTTGTAGTTTCCTGTACCCATATGCAGATAACGTCTCAGCCCGTCCTCTTCCTTGCGGACAACAAGCACTATCTTACAGTGAGTTTTAAGTCCCTGCAAACCATATATAACATGGCATCCGGCTTTTTCAAGCTTCTTAGCCCAGCCTATATTATTTTCTTCGTCAAACCTTGCCTTAAGCTCAACCAGTACCGTCACCTGCTTGCCGTTTTCAGCCGCTTTGATAAGCGCCGCTATAATAGGAGAATGTCCGCTGACACGGTAGAGCGTCTGCTTTATAGCAAGCACATCAGGGTCCTTAGCCGCCTGATTGACAAACTTTATAACGCTGTCAAAGCTTTCATACGGATGATGCACCATCCTGTCCTTTTCCCTTATAGCTTGAAAAACATCATCATAGCCGTAGAAATCCGCCGGCGGTTCTACCGGTACTATAGGCTTGAACCTGAGACTGTCAAGCCCGTCTATCCTTGCAAACTTTGAAAGGAATGTCAGATCAAGAGGACCGTTGACTTCATAAATCTCCTTATCGCTTACTCCCAGCATCTGGACAAGGAAATTACGCAGAGCCTCATCACTGCGTACAGTCATCTCCAGCCTTACCGGATCGCCTCTCTGACGTTTTTTCAGAGAATGCTTTATCTCAACAAGAAGGTCGTCTGCTTCCTCGTCAATATCAAGGTCGCCGTCCCTTGTTATGCGGAAGGGAAGATACGCTTTTATCTTATACAACTCGAACAGCTGGGACAGTTTACTTATTATTATATCCTCAAGCATTACGAACGAACGGACAGCATCGCTTTCCACCTCGAAATATCTTGAAACAATGGACGGAACCTGAACAACAGCAAAAATATCCTCGCCCTCTTTAGACAGTCTGACCGCTATATTCAGGCTTTTGTTCATAAGAAGCGGAAAGGGTCTTGACGTATCCACTGCCAGAGGTGTAAGTATAGGAAATATAAATTTATCAAAATATTTATCCACCTGCTGACGCTGATTCTTGTCAAGTTCCTCTATTTTCAGAAAGCGGAGCTTATTTTTTCTCAGAGCCGGAATAAGAGAGCGGTTAAGACACGAATATTGCTTCTTTACAAAATCATGTATCTTTCCCGTAAGAAGCTCAAACTGTTTTTCTGCACCCATTCCCGATTCATCCGGTTTATTACCCTTCGTTGAGTGCATCCTATCCATAACTCCTGCAACTCTGACCATAAAAAACTCATCCAGATTTGAGGCAGTAATAGCCAAAAAATTCAGCCGTTCAAGTATAGGATTATCCTTTTCAAAAGCCTCCTCAAGGACACGGCTGTTAAAGTCCATCCAGCTCAGTTCCCTGTTATGATAAGGGAAATCAGGCGGCGAACACAGCTTTGTAGGCTTAAGGTGTGCTTTTGAAGCCGTATTTGACTTAGACTTTACATCTTTTTCCTTAACATCCTTATCCTTGACATCTTTTTTTGTTTTGACTTCTTCTTTTTTCTTTTCGCTCACAACGATCCGTACTCACCTTTCCTATAATTCATAATTCATAATTAATAATATATAATCATACACCACTTTCCACATTGAATAGTTGTCAGTGGTTAGTGGGAAGTGATTAGAATATACTAACCACTATGTACTAATCACTACCCACTAAATTCTGCCCCACTGTCATCCTTAGCGCAGCGAAGGATCTTTATTAACAGTTGTAAGTCGGAAGTTGGAAGTTGTCAGTTAAACATAAAACTTTAAAACTTATAACTGATAACTTATAACTGACAAATGACAACTTTTATTCATTATATCAAACTTTTTTGCATATTTCAAGCTATTTTTGTAACTTTCGTATCTTTTATAGTACAGCTGATATTTCTTTAAATAATGCTTGACAAGCAGAAAAGTATAGTATATAATGTGTATAATGTATATATACAATTTTGGAGGTTCAGAATGGATATTATTATCAGCAATTCCTCCGGCAAGCCTATTTACGAACAAATAACCGCCCAGATAAAGGAAATGATAATGAACGGTACTCTCAAAGAGGGCGACCCTCTTCCGTCAATGAGGAATTTAGCCCAACAGCTTCGTATCAGCATTATCACTACCAAACGTTCATATGAGGAGCTTGAACGTGAGGGCTTTATCGACACCTTTACAGGAAAGGGCAGCTTTGTCAGCCGGCAGGATCAGGAATTTCTCAGAGAGGAGGGACTCAGGCGGATAGAACAGAATCTTACTCTTGCAGTGGAAAAGGCAAAACAATGCGGTGTACAGCTTGAAGAATTAAAGGATATTCTGACAATGCTCTACGATTAATTCAATGTTCAATGATAACATACCAGCTCAAAGCAAGTTGTCAGTTGGAAGTCGTCAGTCGTAAGTTATCAGTTAATAGCAGTTTAACTGACAATTAACTGTCAACTGATAACTTATAACTGAAAAATACAGAACTTGAATTTAATATGAAGCTGAAAAAAACAGGCTTTGAGCTTGAATCTTAGAGCTTTTCTCCTGTCAT
>CACXDE010000302.1 GCA_902766305.1 uncultured Ruminococcus sp.
CCTCCTGAGCATCTGTACTGCGCATAGATATCGTAACAATCTGGTTATTACTTGTTGCGCTTACCTTGCTCCTCAGTTCCTCATAAGACATATTGAGCTTCTTTGTGTTGATAACATCCTGAAGTACGATATCCGAACGAATAATGATAGAATACAGATCCGCCATACTTTCAGCAGCCGACATTTCACCGGTATTGACCGTTGTCTGATCATCCGAAAGGTTATTGATTATTATCGTTGCCTCCGCCTCATATTCTTTTTTCAAGAAAAACTTAGAAAAAAGATAAGATGCCGCACCAAACAAAACTGACATGATTATCAGAAAAGCCAAATGACGCTTAAGCAGCATCAGGACCGCCCTTAAATCAATTTCGGATTCACGGACGCTCTCTTTTTCTTCCATATTTCCAACTCCCCATAGCTATTCTACATATTTCGGAAATAATTATATCACTATTATTTGTTATTGTCAATGCACTAATAATAGATAAAATCCCAAAATTCTGGAATTTTATAGTAATTATTTCCTGTTATATTCCGAGCAGAGACTTTGCGCGCTCTGTTTCTTCATCAGTCGGCACAGGTACTCCCTGCAAAGGATAATCCATGCCGGACTCAGCCCATTTTACAACACCAAGTGTATGATACGGAAGAATTTCGACCTTTTCTACTGTTGCAAGAGAATCTATATACTTTCTCATAAGCAAAAGATCCTTCTCATCATCGGTTATGCCCGGAACTAAAACATGACGTATCCACATTTTTTTTCCATGTTCCGACAGCCATCTTCCCATTTCAAGTATATTTGAATTATCCACACCTGTAAGCTTAGTATGACCGGCAGAATCCATTTCTTTGAGATCAAGTATAAAAAGATCAGTCACTTCCGATAATTTCCTGAACCTCTCCAACCACTCGGGATCATTTCTGAAAGGCTGACCGGCAGTATCCAAAGCTGTACTTATGCCTTCTCTCTTTGCGAGCGAAAATAATGACGTTACAAAGTCCATCTGTAAAAGAGGCTCTCCCCCGCTTACAGTTATACCGCCGTTGTTTTTCCAATAATTCTTATATCTGCGAACCTTATTCCACAGCTCCTGTGCTGTCCACTTTTCTCCTTCACCGCTCCATGTATCGGGATTATGACAATATTTGCACCGCATTTTGCATCCTTTGAGAAAAATAACATACCGCACCCCCGGACCATCCACAAGTCCGAAGCTTTCAAAAGCATGTATATTGCCCACTATATCAGTATCAACACTATTCATAACAACACACCATTTATCAAAGTACAGCGTGACAGGTTCTGGCAATAACATCCAGCTGCTGTTCTTTAGTCAGGTCTATGAATTTAACTGCATAACCCGAAACACGGATAGTAAAGTTCGCATACTCTTCCTTTTCAGGATGATTCATAGCGTCTATCAGTTTTTCCGTGCCAAAAACATTTACATTAAGATGATGCGCACCCTGATCGAAATAGCCATCCATTACCTGTACGAGATTGCATATTCTTTCCTCATCACTGTGTCCAAGTGCGTCAGGATTTATAGTCTGAGTATTGGATATTCCATCCAAAGCCCAGTGATAAGGAAGCTTGGCAACAGAATTAAGAGAAGCAAGAAGTCCGTTCTTTTCTGCACCGTAGCTCGGATTAGCACCAGGAGAAAGCGGTGCGCCGTCTTCACGTCCGTCCGGCATATCAGATGTAGCCTTGCCGTAAACAACATTTGAAGTAATAGTAAGTATTGATGTTGTAGGCTCACTGTTTCTGTATGTCCGGCGTTTCTTTATCTTGTCAAGGAAGGTTTTCAGAAGCCATACTGCAATATCATCTGCCCTGTCGTCATCATTACCATAGCGAGGGAAATCTCCCTCTGTAGCATAATGAATAACAACCCCGCTGTCATCTCTTATAGTTCTTACCTTTGCATATTTTATAGCACTCAAAGAATCCACAACATGAGAGAACCCGGCAATTCCTGTAGCAAATGTCCGGCGCACATCAGTATCTATGAGTGCCATTTCAGCAGCCTCATAAAAATATTTATCGTGCATATAGTGTATAAGATTAAGTGCATTTACATATACCCCAGCCAGCCAATCCATCATGATCTCATATCTGCCTATAACTTCTTTATAGTCAAGATACTCTGTTGTGATTGGTCTTACCATAGGTCCAACCTGTTCTCTTGTTTTTGCATCAACACCGCCGTTTATAGCATACAGCAGACATTTTGCAAGATTAGCTCTTGCACCGAAGAACTGCATTTCCTTACCTGTCTGAGTAGCAGATACGCAGCAGCATATAGAATAGTCGTCACCCCAGTACGGCTTCATCACATCATCATTCTCATATTGAACAGAGCTTGTTTCTATAGAAATTCTTGAAGCGTATCTTTTAAAGTTCTCCGGCAAAGCAGAAGAATAAAGTACAGTCAGGTTAGGTTCGGGAGAGGGACCCATATTTTCAAGCGTGTGAAGGAAACGATAATCATTTTTCGTAACCATTGAGCGCCCGTCAACACCAATGCCTGCTACCTCAAGAGTTGCCCAGACAGGATCGCCTGAAAACAGCTGATTATACGACGGTATTCTTGCAAATTTAACGATCCTGAGCTTCATTACAAGGTGATCTATAAGCTCCTGTGCTTCTTTCTCTGTCAGCAATCTTCTGTCAAGATCCCTCTGAATATATATGTCAAGGAAAGTAGATACTCTTCCTACAGACATAGCGGCGCCGTTCTGTGTTTTTATTGCTGCGAGATATCCGAAATAAAGCCACTGAACAGCCTCTCTTGCGTTTGAGGCTGGTTTTGAAATATCATAGCCATAAATCTTTGCCATCTCTTTCATTCCGTACAAGGCTTTTATCTGCTTTGATATCTCTTCTCTTAACCTTATTACCTCATCTGTCATTACACCGTCGCCGCAGTTTGCAAAATCTTCCTTCTTTTTTTCTATGAGATAATCAATACCGTAAAGTGCAACTCTACGGTAATCACCTACTATACGTCCTCTGCCATAGGTATCCGGAAGACCTGTTATTATCTTATTATGACGAACCGCCTTCATCTCAGGCGTGTAAGCAGAAAACACACCGTCATTATGAGTAGTTACATACTCACTGAATATCTTATGTATTCCCTCATCAGGAGTATAGCCATAAGTCGTACAAGCCTGCTCAGCCATTTTTATTCCGCCG
>CACXDE010000303.1 GCA_902766305.1 uncultured Ruminococcus sp.
CAAGCTGTTTCGACATTTTTATCTCCAGAAATACAGCAGCCGCCCGGACTCTCACCCGGACGGCTTTCTTCATGCTCTGATATGTAATCTTTCCGCAATATCCCTTATTGCGCTCACGAAACGATAATCTTCTGTCAATGTTATCTGCGAGGGGTCGCCCTCTCTGATCCTGAGCGTCCTGCGAATCTCCTTTGGGATGACGACACGTCCAAGGTCGTCAATGCGTCTTACAATGCCTGTGGCTTTCATTTTTTTCTCTCCTTGTTTTATTGTTTTTCTTTAGTAGTTTTTGCGCTTTTCGGGAAAATATACTTGTAAAAAAACAATGTGCCATTAATCAGAAGTGAGCATTGCTGATTTTTTGTTATTCTCATTCAATGTAAACAGACATGAAGTGTTCATGCTCCATGTGTATAATGTACATATTTTTTATTTTCATAAAAAACAATCAGTAATATTGACATATACTTCACAACAGTGTATAACATTCCCAATAATCAATATTTTCTGCAAGGAGGATCAATAAATGAAAGGACGATTACTAAAGAAGCTGTGTGCGGTGTCGTTGTCGGCTTTGATGTTAGCCGGTACTGGCGCAGTTAATATCGTTCCGGCTGTCAGTCAGGGCTTGTCGGTCAGTGCGGCAGAAACCACAGCGAACAAGATTTTTTCGTATGAAGCCAACGAGGATGGCGGTATTACAATCACTAAGTATAGAGGTAGTGATGCACAAGTCGTTGTACCAGACACTATTGACGGCAAAAAGGTGACGAGTATCGGAGGTCATGCGTTTTACAACTGCGAAAGCCTGACCTCTGTCACGATTCCAGACAGCGTGACGAGTATCGGAGATGAGGCGTTTGACGGTTGCACTATGACCATCAACGGCAAAGAGGGCAGCTATGCAGAAACCTACGCAAAGGAAAACTACATCCCGTTCAACGCCGTGAAGTTCTCTGTGTCCAACAAATCCACCCTTTCCGCCAACAGCATTGTACTTGGTAAAAGCGTAACCATTAACTGTGCCGCTAAAGGAGGAACCGCCCCCTATACCTACGCCGTTTACTACCGCAAGGCAGGCACTACCAAATGGACGACTGCACAAGGATATAAAACCAATGCGACAGTTAAAATTACCCTCAAAGCGGCTGTAAACTATGAGATAAGAGTGGCTGTAAAGGATGCAACCGGTAAAATCGTCCGTAAAGATATGATATTGGCTGTGAAGAAACCGTTTACCAATACGTCAAAACTGAACCTTGAAACCATTAAACTTGGTGAAAAGGTCAAGGTGCGCTGCTTTGCCGAAAACGGCGAAACGCCCTATACCTTCTCCGTACAGTACAAAAAATCCACTTCCGAAAAGTGGACTAATGTTGCCATTAACAGTACCAACAATATCTTTGTGCTGAAACCGGCTTCTGCTACCACTTATGATATCCGTGTAACGGCAAAATCCCCTGATGGCCAGGTTTCAAAGAAAAATCTTTCATTTACTGTTACCAAGCAATAATGCAGAACCGTTCCTGTTATTTATTTTTAAAATAAATATATCGTTTGATCAGAATCCGCCTGTCCTTCTCTTAAGAAAGACAGGCGGATTTCATCTTACTTTTGGTCTGCCTTTTTTGACTGTGTGAGCAGGCGGAAGATCATACAAAACGGTATTATGCCTGACATTACAGATACGGGCAAGATTTTTATATTTTTGGGGCAGTTCTGCTATTTCAGCTTTGCACTGATAACTCTGATATGCAGACCCAGGTGAAAGCTCAGGATAATGAAGCCCCAGTACGAAAAGGTCATGTGAATGGTTCGCAGCGTACTTGCTGCCCCTCTTATGGTTACCTCTTTCAGAATATGTTTTGACAAAAGCACTCCGCTCACGGGCTGCATTATCATAAATACTGTAAGTGACAGATTCACTGCCGTGTTCAGCACACGGACTGCATTATACTTTCCTTTGAAAAGAACCGTCCACCATTTACAGTTAAGTGCGTGATGAACGATAAAAATGACAAAAATGCAGGTGCCGATTATTTCGTGGTTATTCTCTCCGATCAGGGAATATGCCATCAGCATCGGCATCAGCGCTGCCATTAATGTGTCGATGATGAGCTTGAATATCTTCATAGGATCACTTATTACCGTCATTGAGTGTAA
>CACXDE010000304.1 GCA_902766305.1 uncultured Ruminococcus sp.
CGGTGGCTGCGATGGCGCGCCATGCAGAGCAGTACTGATCAAGAATGAGTAGCCGGGGAAAGGTGCTTGTGCAATCTGAACTTGAGGCCTGAATACTTTGAATTCCCTGTTCCATTTATACTATTACGTTGACATAAAAATGTTATGAGAAAGAAAAAGACAAATAAAATCCTCATTATATTGCTCATACTTATACTATTTATTGTGCTTTTGTTCCCATATAAGTCGACACAATATGATGGCACATATTACTATGCGCTTATATATACTGTTGTTTGCAAGAATGAGCTTTCTGTTGCTCCGCACGATTCTTCTTCAAACACCTTAGTAACGAAGGGGAGTATTTAACGTGAAATACAAAGCAGTAAAGATACTATCAGTTTTGCTTGTGCTCTCTTTGGTACTGTCAGTAGTATCTTGTGCAAGGAGTGGCTCTTCAAAAGACAAAAGAATAGTTGCTGAAGATACCCCTTGGTATGAATGTCAAAAGAAAAAACTTGATATTAGTATTGAGAATGCAATACCTGTTTTTGCGGATAAAAACTGTATTGTATTCAGTAAATTCCGTGATGAAACAACGGGTGATTATTGTGACGATTTAGTTTTATTGGATAGCAATGATAAGGTTCATGATATCGATGTTGCAGAGTTCTTTGACGGGGACGAACAGTTTAGTATTAAATCTTGCTTCAGCAAAGACGGTGATTGTTATGCAGTGATTTATTTGACTGAAAAAGGTGTCAGTCACAACAGTGTATATAAGATTAAGGACTATTTTGCTTTGGAATATATAGGCGATTTTGACTCGCTCCGGGAAGAGTCATACTATGTCGATCGCGTAATAGCTTCAAACGATCGGTATTATGCACATTTTTATGTTCTGATGAATAACAGTTATAAAGATGCGTTTGGCGTTTTTGACAGCGGACTCAATCTGATTTCCGAGATGAGAACTGATAATCCCGTGATGACTTGGTCATTAAATAATAACTCGCAAATCGTAACGGTCGAATATGACCAAAGTAATATTGCTGATCCGGCTCAGTATTCAGCCGTATTGGATCTCGAGAAGGGACTTGAGAAAAGAACTGATGTCGCTTCAGAAAACTTTGATGATATTAACTTGGGTTATGCTTCAGATGATGCCTTTTGTTATAAGAGCAATACTGATTTTACGATATCGAAAACCAACATTGAGACCGGAGAAAAAACTGTTGTAGCTGATCTGAACTATAGTTCAGGCAATTTATTCGATTTGCAGTGCAGTTCGTTGATTTATTGCGATGAAGAGACTTTCGTTTTCAAGAAAGATTCTATTTATCCAAGCGAATCTATGAATTGGACTTTATTCACATTAACAAAACAGAAAAGCAATCCGCATATTGGAAAACAATTATTATATGTAGCACCGAATTTTAATCTCGGGTCTTTGGCTGCCGCCGCAATTAATCGTTTGAATATGACAAGTCAGGATACATACGCATACGTAACTATGGATTACAGCCGGTTAACTTTTAACGACTATGAGAAATCGGATGACAGCGATGTTAACAGCTACAATAAAGATATAGCTCTAATCAGCAAATTGGGAAATGACATAAGTAATGGCACCGGACCGGATATCCTTCTTGATTTTGCCAGGTATTCTTCGCTGAATAACAGCGATTATTTATATGATCTTATGAGTGTTATCAATGATAAGAGTAAATTCAACAGAAGCGATTACTTTGATAATATCTTCGATGCATATGAGAAAAGCGGTAAATTATTCCAATTGCCGGTAAGCGCATGTATTGGTGGGATCTATGCGTCTGATACAGCGGTTTCTGACTCCCGGACCGGTTTTACATACCCGGAATATGAGGATTATGTTTTATCTGAATGTGAAGGCTTTGATCCGTTAGAATATAACCTTGGTGGACGGGATAGATGTTTCTCACTAATGGTACGAAGCAGATATGATGATCTTTTTGACAGTGAGAATCACTTGATTACCAACAATGGTGTTTTTTCTAATATATGCAGTTATGTTCGTGATATGAATGAAAACCCCGATTTTGATGAAGCTAATGCGGAACGATTCGTTGAGTTCAATCGAATTCATTTTGACTTATCCAGAAGGTTGCTAAATGAAAACAAGCAGTTATACGGATTGCCATCTGAAGATGGCAGCAACGGTCCAATAGTATTTGCATACGAAAGTATTGGTATTTGCAGCAAAACAAGTCAATTCGACCAGGCCTTTGAGTTTGTAAAGTGTATTTTGAGTTATGAAGTTCAAATACAGAATGTAGTATACAACCCGGTTAACAGAGAAGCATTTTCTTATTATGCTGAAGATGCTATCTCGTATGCTGAGGCTAAGATCAAGAAGATTTACGGACAATCTTATGAAGTGGATCCTGCGATTATTGATGAGTATATAGAGTATATTTGCTCAGCTAATACATGTTATATGTGTGATGATTATGTGATTTTGATCATGAATGAGGAATTACAACCGTATTATGAGCACCAGAAGGAACTTGACGATGTTATGCCGATTATCGAGAACAGAGTGAATAATATGGCCGATGAACAGCATTAAGATATAATCTCTTGAATAGGAGTTTTAGGATA
>CACXDE010000305.1 GCA_902766305.1 uncultured Ruminococcus sp.
AAGAATACACTGTACAAGACTTGCCGGCAACAAGGCTGATATATGGTATCTCAGACAGAACCCGAAGGTGCTTGCACTTCCTTTCCGTGAGGATATCAGAAGACCTGACAGGGATAACACTATTGATGTATATATCTCAGATGATTATGAGGATGTACTTGCAGACGGTATATGGGAACAGTTCTTTACCGTAAAGCCAGAACCTCTTACAAGAGAGGAAAAGAAAGCATGGCTTGCAACATTCAGCGGCGTTTCTCTTGGTTCTGACGCATTCTTCCCGTTCGGCGACAATATAGAAAGAGCAAAGCGCAGCGGCGTACAGTTTATTGCACAGCCGGGCGGTTCTATCCGTGACGACAACGTAATTGATACCTGCAACAAATACGGCATGACTATGGCATTTACAGGTATACGTCTGTTCCATCATTAATGACGGAGGTATAATATATGAAAATTCTTGTAATCGGCAGCGGCGGACGTGAGCATACGATCATCCGCAAGCTTAAGGAAAGCCCGAAGGTAGACAAAATATATGCAGCACCCGGAAACGGCGGTATTTCCCGTGACGCAGAGTGCGTTGATATCGGCGTTATGGATAAGGAAGGTATGGTAAGGTTTGCAAAGGAAAATGAGATAGATCTCGTTTTTGTTGCGCCGGATGATCCGCTTGCGGCTGGTATGGTAGATACTCTGACAGCAAACGATATAAGAGCATTCGGACCGAGAGCCGAAGCAGCTATAATCGAAAGCAGCAAGGTGTTCTCAAAGAACCTTATGAAAAAATACGGTATCCCTACAGCGCAGTACGAGGTATTTTCTGAGCCTGAAAAGGCAATGGCTTATATTGAAGAAACGGGGAAGTATCCAGTTGTTATAAAGGCTGACGGTCTTGCACTTGGAAAGGGCGTTATCATAGCAAAGGATCATGATGAAGCTAAAGCAGCCGTCAAGGAAATAATGGAGGATAAAAAATTCGGCGACTCAGGAAATAATGTTGTTGTCGAAGAGTTCCTTACAGGTCCGGAGGTTTCTGTTCTTGCATTTACTGACGGTATAGCGCTTAAGCCGATGGTATCATCAAAGGATCATAAGAGAGCCTATGACAATGATGAGGGACTTAATACAGGCGGAATGGGTACTATAAGCCCGAACCCGTACTATACCGATGAAATTGCGGAGATTTGCAGAAAGACTATTTTTGAACCTACTGTTGCGGCAATGAACAGTGAGAACAGGACATTCAAGGGCTGTCTGTATTTTGGTCTGATGATAACTCCTGACGGACCTAAGGTAATTGAATACAATGCACGTTTCGGTGATCCTGAGGCTCAGGTTGTTCTGCCGAGACTTAAGACAGATCTTGTTGACATTATTGAAGCTGTAATTGATGAAAAGCTTTCACAGCTTGATATACAGTGGTCAAATGAAGCAACAGCCTGTGTAGTAATGGCATCAGGCGGTTATCCGCTTTCATATAAGAAGGGCTTTGAAATTACCGGTCTTGATGAAGACGGTCAGGTAGAGGGAGCAAGCGTTTTTCATGCGGGAACAAAGTATGAAAACGGCAAGTTCTATACAAACGGCGGACGTGTTCTTGGTGTGACAGCTTCCGGAGAGACTCTTGACGAAGCACTTGAAAAAGCGTATGCGGCTGTAGGAAAGATCAGCTTTGAAGGAGTTCACTACAGAACAGATATCGGAAAAACAAAATAAGAATGCTGTTTACAGCTAAAGCGGCTGACAATACAAAACGAAAGACCGTGGGTGAGATGAGATGAAAAATAAGTTTCTTAGAAGATTATTGGCAGTGTCTCTTTGTGCTTCACTTATTGGCAGTGCAGCGGTGAATATTCCGCTTATTGTGCCGGAAAGCGGTATTACAGCAAGTGCGGCATCAATTACTGATGATTTTACTTATAAGTCGGATTATAACGGAGGTATAGTTATCACTAAGTATACCGGCACGGATGAGAATGTAGTTATTCCGAAGGAAATTGAAGGCAAGCCCGTAACTGAAATTGGCAGCAGTGCGTTTGAAAATAATAAAAACATGAAGAGCGTATCTATTCCGGACAGCGTTAAGACTATAGGATTTGATTCATTTTCAGGATGCACCG
>CACXDE010000306.1 GCA_902766305.1 uncultured Ruminococcus sp.
AAAAGGCTTGAGCGAAAACTTCTAATTTTGGTTTCTCAGTAATTTCGGAGAAATTCACAAAGCCGAATTTTAAGCGTCCGGCAGCTTGCCGGTGAAAAAGGCTTGACCGAAACTTTTAATTTTTCTCTGCTGTTAGTGCTACGGCCCCATTTTATGCGCATATAGATTTTAACAAGAGAGAAAAAACATCTCCGAGCGTTATCTCATTTACATCCTCTGCCGCAAGGACAGGGTATTCTCCGACTGTACGGTTTCCGTTTGTGCAGCGTATAAGACCTATCTTATCGCCTTTTTTAACAGGTGCATCTATACTTTCAGGAAGATTGACAGAGTACTTTATCCCCTTCTCTTCTCCCTTCTTTATTGTGAATATTTCATTTATAAAAGCGGTTGTCTTTATTTTTTTAGCCATTCCGTTATTTACGTTTATTTCTGTGACTGCGCTCTCAGGTGTTTTCGGTGTGAAGGTTGTATATCCTGCGAATCCATAGTCTAAAAGAGCAGCGGCATCCTTGAATCTCTGTTTACCTGATTCAGAACCTAATACCACAGCTATAAGTCCAAGACCGTCTCTTTCAGCTGTTGCAGTTATACAGCTGCCTGCCTGTGAGGTTGTTCCTGTTTTCAGACCCGTTATACCGCTGTATGTTTTCAGAAGCTTATTTGTATTGACGATCTGAGTTTTTCCTGCCCTCAGCTCATCCATCCATATACCGGAATACTCATAGATTTTTTTATGCTTTATTAGCTCTCTGGACATTACTGCCACATCATATGCACTTGTTACATGTCCTTCCTCATCAAGACCGTTACAGTTTTTGAATACTGTTTCCTTCATTCCCAAAGACTTTGCTTTTTTGTTCATTTCAGATACAAATGCGTCTTCGCTTCCGCTGACAAGCTCTGCAAGTGCTACTGCCGCATCATTTGCACTTGCCACCATTGTAGCCTTTATCATATCATTGACTGTCATCTTTTCTCCAGGCTCCAGCCAGATATCAGATCCTCCCATTGATGAAGCATGTTCAGAAGCAGTAACTGTTTCATCATATCTGATTTTTCCGCTGTCAATTGCTTCCATCACAAGTATCATAGTCATAACCTTTGTAATCGAAGCACAGGATCTTACCTCATGAGGCGATTTGCTGTAAAGCACCGCACCAGATGACTGATCCATCAGAACGGCAGACGGCGCGCTTATTTCATCGTCAGATAATGCCTCAGTACAGAACGGGCATGATGAAAAAACAATGCAGAATACGGTAATAATACTAACAATAATCCTTTTCATATCAATTCTCACCCACTCCTCAATATAATTCTCAGAGAAATATTAAACAGCTCACCAATATCAAAGAAACAACTCTGTCAATACCTCTTTAACTTAATTATAGTATAAAAACGCATAAAATATGACAAATAAGGCTGCCGGCACAAAAGCACCAGCAGCCTCACTCATTATTACCGTCAATTTTAAGATCAGTCAGCGGACGGAGCGCCTACGGGACATACTTCAGCACAGTTGCCGCAGTCAATGCAGGTATCAGCATTGATCTCATACTTGCCGTCACCCTCTGCAATTGCCTCTACAGGACAATCTGCTGCACAAGCACCGCATGAAATACATTCGTCAGAAATTTTGTAAGCCATGAATAAGCCTCCTTTACTATATTGTATCACTGCATATTGTATCACTTTTCAGAATAATAATCAAGTGATTCTCTTTGTGATTTTAAACAAAAATTAAAATAAAAATTCTATATTTACTAAAAAACATCGTTATTTTTTTATATATCTGAAACAGCAGTTTGTATTATTGACAATTTTTTGTAAATTATTTGAGTATATCGCTAATTGAAAAATACTATGCAATATGTTAGAATATACAATAAAGAGCTAAAATGTACAGGACGGTGGTTTTTATGAAAGTAAATACATTCAGAAAATTCTTTGCCAGTTTGCTGTCTCTCGTTGTCATTTCTGCCATCATTGTTCCATTTGCATTCAGTACCGCAGATGCCGCTCAGAAATTTGAAATGAAAGTTTCTTCGAGCGTTTCTTCAAGGTACATTGGGGCAAAGATAACATTGACAGGAAGTGCCACCGGCGGAACAAAGCCTTATCAGTACAAGTTCCTGTATAAGGTCGGAAACAGCAGCTGGACAACATTCAAAAGCTACAGCTCGTCAGCTACTGCCTCGTTCACTGCAAAAACGGCTGGAAAATATGTTCTCAGAACATATGCAAAGGACAAAAATAATCGTGAATTGTACTGCGATCTGAACTGCCAGGTACTTGAAAAATATACAGAACCGGTGAACAATTCGACCATCTCTTCCGCTTCTGTTACTAAGGGCAAGACTGTTTCGGTATCGGGCAAAGGCTCCGGCGGAACAAAGCCCTACTATTTCAAATATTATTACACAGATCAAAGAGGCAATACGACTACCGTCAAGAGTTATTCTCAGACATCTTCTGTTCCGATTAAATTCAGTACAGCCGGCTATTATACAGTTCACTGTACAATGAAGGATACGGACGGAAAGGTTTTAGATAAGTCCTTTAAAGTTACAGTCAAAAGCAACACTGGTACAAAGCTGAAAAATACTTCAACCATCTCTCCTGCCACTATGGTCAAGGGTAAAAAGGTTGCTGTCAACGCATCCGCTTCCGAAGGGTATCAGCCTTATACGTATGCTTACTATTACTCTGATAATAACGGTTCTTCGTACAGTTTGCTGAAAAACTATACGGAATCATCGTATCAGACGTTTACTTTCTCTTCGACCGGCTATTACAAGATAAAAATCATTGCAAGGGACATGGCTGGAAATACTGCTCAGACTGTCAAGGATCTGACAGTAAAGTATAATACCGGGAAAGTGCTGAGCGTTTCTTCTGCTGTTAATACAACACCTTTGGTAGATAAAAAGACTGTCGTAACTGTTAATGCCGAAGGAAACGGCGGAACTCAGCCTTATCAGTATTCGTTCAGGTACAGGGTAGACAGTGGGAGCTGGAAAACTATCAGCGGCTTTTCAAATACTAAAAAGACTTCCCTTAAATTGAGCGAAGCCGGAAAATATACGATACAGACTATTGTGAAGGATTTTACAGGCAAGCAGGTTTCAGCTAATAATATTGTAACAAGCATTGCTTCAAAATCAAATAATTCAATAGAGGAAAATATCAGCAACGATTATGGTCTTTCACTTGACTATAATATCAAAAATGACAGCAGTACTGCAAAATTCAAGGTATTCTCCCGTGATCCGGGTTCAACTCAGTGGAATGTAATACAGGAGTACAATACAAACAAAGAGATATTTCTTCGTCCGAGAAAGCTTGGTACTACAGCATATATGATATATACTAGTGACAAGGGTACTGTAAAAACAAGTTACTTTGCAGTAACAAACTCCATACCTCAGTCGGCATATGACGAAGTGGCTCTTTTGAATAAAGAAAGAAAGAATGCCGGATTGTCTGAATTTAAGCTCGACAATGATCTCCAGTTTGCGGCTACTGTACGTGCTCAGGAGCTTGACGTCTTGTACGATCATATCAGACCGGACGGAACGAAATGCTTCACCGTGCTCAATGAATATGGAATAAAAACACCTGCTGCCTGCGCTGAAAATATAGCATGGAGCTATTCCGGAGTAAATGATGTAGTTAACGGATGGATGCACTCAAAGCTGCATAAGGAAAATATTATGTGCGCAAAATACACTAAGATTGGTGTAGGCATGTACAAAAGATGCTGGTCTCAGTTATTTACAAGCTAACCAAAAGTAATTTACCCCACAGGGACTTGACTAAGTCCTTGTGGGGCATTAATATTTTATCACAGCCTGACTGAAATACCTTTTCCAGTCAGATATTCTTTCAGATCACGAATGGCTATTTCTCCGAAGTGAAAAAGCGAAGCCGCAAGAACAGCGTCAGCCTTGCCTTCGGTAAAAGCGTCATAAAAATGCTGCATATTTCCTGCGCCTCCTGAGGCTATTACAGGGATACCTACATTTTCTGATACTGCCCTTGTAAGTTCAAGGTCATATCCGTTTTTCACTCCGTCACAATCCATACTTGTGAGGAGTATTTCGCCTGCTCCCCTCTTTTCAGCTTCTACAGCCCATTTTACAGCGTCTTTTCCGGTATTTATCCTTCCGCCGTTGATAAATACATCCCAGCCGAAACCATCATCCCGCCTCTTGGCATCAATAGCTGTAACAACGCACTGGCTGCCGAATTTGTACGAAGCTTCATTGATTATCTTAGGTCTGTGTACAGCCGCTGAATTGACGGAAACCTTATCGGCGCCGGCACGCAGAATATCTGTAAAATCCTCTACAGTTCTTATTCCTCCCCCTACGGTAAAGGGTATAAAAACACAGTCTGCTACCTGTCTGACGATATCTGTAATAATATTCCGTGCATCGCTGGAGGCGGTTATATCAAGCAAAACTAACTCATCCGCGCCCTCTCTGTCATATATCTTAGCACACTCTACAGGATCTCCGGCATCACGAAGATTTACAAAGCTCGTTCCCTTTACGACCCTGCCGTCCTTAACATCAAGGCAGGGAATAATTCTTTTTGCGTACATAATATTTCACCCCTTTGTAAGTCCGACAAAATTCTTTAGTATCTTTAATCCTACCTGTCCGCTTTTTTCCGGATGAAATTGTGTCGCGTATACATTTCCCATCTGAACAGAAGCGTCTATCTGTGTTCCGTATAAAGTTCTTGCAGATACGATAGATTCATCCTCCGCTTTCAGGAAATAGGAATGAACAAAGTATACAAACGGCTCGCCCTCTATACCCTTATACAGCCCGTCATGCTTTTTTATGTAAAGAGAATTCCAGCCCATATGCGGAATTTTCAGCTTACCTCCGTCATCAGGAATTTTCGTAATGCTTCCCTTTAAAATATCAAGACCTTTTACCCCGGGGCTTTCTTCACTTCCGCCAAATAGAAGCTGAAGACCAAGACATATTCCCAAAAACGGTTTTCCGGTATCAATGAATTTGTTTACTGCATCAACTGCGCCGGTCTTTATCATGCTGTCCATTGCGTCTCCGAAAGAACCAACACCCGGCAAAAGAGCTGCGTCACAGTTGAGAATTTCCTCAGTTTTATTTGTGACGACAGACCGGCACTCAATATAGTTCAGAGCCTTCACAACGCTTTGCAGATTACCCGCTCCATAATCAATTACGGCTATCATTTTATCACATCCCGTTCAATTTGTAGGTGACAATAATTCAAACACTGCCGCCTGAGCTTATTTTAACATATTTTTTATATTCTTACAAGTATATATCAAAGTATATTTTACACTTAGTTTTCTGCCTTGATCATCTATAAAAAATTTCAAAATAATTATATAATTTAAGGAAAAATATGTTATAATGTAGTAAGGATAACTGCCTGTAAAAAAGCAATTGGAGGTAATGTCATGAATTTTGATGCTTTTTCAGAAGGAATCGAACCAGGAGGACTCAGAAACACTAAGGACATAGGGATTCTTATTTGCTACATGATGACATACATAGCACATCCCTTTACCAAAGATGACATTGTTTCCATTGTACAGTCCAATGGTATAGCCAACTATTTTGAAACAACCGCTGCTGTTTCAGAACTGATAAAATGCGGAAATATCAGGTATACAGATAATGACGGAAAGATGATCGAAATAACTGATGCGGGTAAGCTGATATCCCAGCAGTTAAGCTCTGAGCTGTCTGTATCAGTGCGTCAGAAGGCAGTCACTGCCATATTAAAGCTTGCCAGACAGCGTAAGATAGAACAGGAAAACCCGGTTGTTATTACCCATGCGCCGGGCGGCGGATACAATGTGAATATACGTATTACCGACGGGATACGTGATCTTATGTCGCTGACGCTTTTTGTACCTGACAGGATCGCCGCAAATACTGTCAAGAATAACTTTTATGAACGGCCTGAAAAGCTATACAACATTATGCTTGCAGCTGCTGTAGGCGAAAAAAACATGGTAGATATTGCTGTTAAGGAGCTTGAAAATGGAAAACAGGATCAATAAAATAAACTTTGAAGAAGCGGAGTTCTTCTATAAAAATCCGCATTCTCTTGTTGACTACAGTCAGATGCAAAGCTTTAGTCTTATAAAAAGCAGTGTAGAAATTTTTGCGTATTATGATATCAATACTTTCGCTGCGTCTGATATAAAGGCATTCTTTGAAAAAATAGCTGTTGTGCAAAAAAAGAATGAAAGGATCTTCATCCCCTCTGCAAAGAAAGTAAGCGGCGTCCTTGACTGCTGTCTTGTTCCAAAGGGAGATCACCTCAGCTTTGACGGTGAGGAATATCACATAGAAAAATGGAACTGTGACGGCTACAAATACGAAATAATGTCCGCCCGTGACAGAAATTTTATATAACAGATTTTATTGATAATTTTCTGAAAAAGTTAGTTTTCTGGGGGAACCCCTTTCCTAAAAAAATTAAATTTTTAATATCATGAATTTGAGCATGTATCGAAAGAGCTGCCGCATCCAGTCCATGCGGCAGCTCAATGAATTTATTTAAATTTTTTCAGACGATTACATCTCCGGCTCCAACAAACCATATGTGCCGTTCTTACGCTTGTAAACAACATTTATCTCATTTGATCCTGCATTTCTGAACATAAAGAACTCATGTCCTATCATATTCATCTGAAGGATAGCTTCCTCAACACTAAGCGGCTTTACCGAGAAGGTCTTAGTTTTTACAACAACATAATCCTCTTCTTCAAGCATATCCTCTCCGCTGTCCTCTTCCTCAGCAAAATACTGCGCAAAAGAATCCGGCTTCATCTTCTTACTGAGTTTTGTCTTGTTCTTCCTTATCTGACCTCCAAGTATATCAACGACGGAATCCAACGCATCGTTCATTTCCAAAGCCGTACTTTCAGCACGATAAACCATACCATTGTCACGGATCATAACCTCCACAGTCTGACGGTTCTTCTCAACCGTAACTGTAACAACTGCTTCAGCGTCATCAGAAAAGATCTTATCAAACTTTCCCAATTTCTTGTAGACACGTTCCTTGAAATTATCTCTCAGGTTCACTTTTCTGCCGATAATGTTATATTTCATAACTAAGCCTCCTCAGGGTTTAATTGACCTCATATCTGAGATCACCTATATTATAACACTATTTACTAAAAAATGGAATAGTTTTTTAGATTTTCTGTTAAAAAATTATAATAAATTTTATATCGTAATTTTATATAAAATAACGATTCATTATATTCAATATCACATCCGGGTACTGATCTCTCTGCCAAAGGCATAGACGGCTAAGGGCTTATTTGTGACATCAAAAGGATCACCTTTGAATACAACAAAATCAGCGTCCTTGCCTTTTTCTATTGAACCTACTCTGTCATATATTCCGCATATCTTAGCCGGAACTGCCGTAATGGCTCTCATTGCGTCAGACTTGCTCATACCGCCTCTTACGGCAACTGCTGCACTGACCATAAGCAGGTCTATCGGTGTTTCTGGATGGTCGGTTATGAGAGCAGTATTCACTCCGCCTGATGCAAGCATACCGGGAGATTTTATCGCAAGGTTTTTCAGCTCCGGCTTGCTTCTGTCAGTCATTATCGGACCGGAAAGAACTCCCTCTGTTTCTTCCTTTAAAGCTTCAGTAATTGTATAACCCTCCGTACCATGCACTATTACTGCTCTGATACCATATTCCTTAGCTATCCTCAGAGCTGTAAAAATATCATCCGCTGTGTGGGCATGAAAATGTGCTGCTATCTCACGCCGGATAAGCGGCAGCAAAGCTTCACATTTCGGATCATATTCAGGTTCATCATGATTAGCCGGATCATTCTCGTATTCAGTCTTATTCTTATTGTATCGTTTTGCTCTTTCGAGTATTTCTCTTATTACTGCTGCAACAGCCATTCTTGTGACAGGCATCTGATCCTTATCGTCATATGTCGTTTTTGGGTTTTCACCCAACGCAAACTTAACCGCAACAGGAAAACGGACTATCATATCATCAATTCTTTTTCTCATTTTGAGTTTGCCGTATGTTTTAACGGCAGCTATCTGACCGGCGACAGGGTTTGTACTTCCCGGACTTATGACTGCTGTGGTAACGCCTGCCATTAATGCCTCATCAAAATATCTATTATTTGTATTAACAGCGTCAATAACCCTTAATTCCGGAGTAACAGGGTCGCTGTCTTCATTTCCGTCTGTGTCCTCCATACCTACAGAATCACCGAACAGCCCGAGATGGGTATGTGCGTCCACAAATCCGGGATAAATATCCGCCCCCTCAAGATCCTTTTTCAGAATATTGTATCTTGGCATATTCATCATCTTTCCGAGATCTGTTATTATGCCCTCTTTTATATATATATATCCCTTATCAATAACATCATTATTGTCATTCATGGTATGTATCCTGACATTTGTAAGCATCAGCTGCTCGACAATTTTAAACATCCCTCTGCACCCTTTCAAAAAAATCGGAGAGTCTTCCGACACTCCGATATAAAACATTACTGTTTTGAAGAATTTCCCCTTCGGGAATATCCTCCTCTTTTGTTTTCCATCCTTTTCAGGTCGGACATCTTTTCATCACTTGTCTGCTTGAATTTTGAAAGCATTTCCTCAAAGCTTGAAGATTCATTTTTCTTAGATGACTGCCATTCATAATTACCGGGACGTGCTGAACTTTGTTTCTGTGGACTTGTTTTATTACTTTGATGATTTGTGGGTTTTTTCTGCGAAGGCAATGCTTTTTTGATTGAAAGACTGATCTTACCGTCCTCACCTATAGTAAGAACCTTTACCTTTACTGTCTGACCTTCAGTCAAAAAATCCTTGATATCGTTTACATATACAGGCGCTACCTCGGAAATATGAACCATACCTGTTTTGCCGTCTTCAAGATCAACAAATGCACCGAATTTTGTAATACCGGTGACTTTACCTTCAATTACCATTCCAACTTCAAGACTCATACTGAATTTGCTTTCTCCTCTCAATCGCCGGCGATGTTAACAAAAACAACCTCGCCGTTTTTTACATAGTCCAGATCCTCTCTCGCTATCTTCTCTACATAGCCGGCATATGCTTTATCATCATTTCTGTCTACAGCATCTGCAACCTTCTTCAGCTCTGCATTTGTCTGCTCCTGTTTGAAGATATTATCGTTTATCTTCGTAAGCTCGCTTTCAGCATTACGGATACGAATCTGAAGGTCAACCATCAAAAACAAGGAATACAGTGTAATCACTATCAAAACAACGTAAAGAAGCACACTTCTTCTGCTTCTGAGCTTCTTTTTACGCCTCTTCCTCCCCAAAGACTTTGACTGCACAAAATCACCATCCATTCCTTTATGTCAACCATATAGTTATTATACAACATTCCCCACATTCTTGCAAGAAAAAACATTATACTTTTTGCATTTTTTTATAAAAAATCCGACTTTTTACTTCTATGACTATCAGACAACAAATTTTTCTGACAATATTTGGTTATTATATAAAAAAATGCAGCAGTCATTTTTTTTATTTTCCTGAATGCCATTCCAACACAGCATTTTATCGTCCTTCCCATCAGAAAATAAAGAATAATAAAACTTACCATCTCGCCGAATACTGTGTAAAATCTGACCTTTCCCTCAGTAAAGGCAACAGCATAAAGATAATTAGCAAAAAATACAGATATCATAAAAACCATATCTGATAAAAAAATACTGATCCTTTTAGGAGACATTACCTCCCTCAGAACTGAACCAACAAAATATACTATCTCTATAGCTGCGCCAAGTACAAAGCTCCATAAAAAAGCCGTTGTCTGTTGTGCTGTCGTCAACTCCATACTGCATAACCTACCTGAATAATCTTGACAGCAGACCGTTTTTTTCTGCTGGTTTATCATGATATATCAGTGCGTCTATATTTCCTTCCATCCGCAGCTCACTTGTTTCCTGCACAAAGCTATTGATATGAAGGGAATCACCCTCTATATCAAGAACACCCATTTCTGTACTCAGCACAATTTTTTCATCACTGAATTGAGTAACATCATTCACACCTGTAATATTCATAATATTCCTGTTTTCAAGTATAAGATTATGTTTTCTTATGTCTTCCATAAAACAGCCTCCGCATAATTATTTACTCTAATCTATGCGGAAAATGCCGGATTTATTCATTTCAGTTTATTATCTTATACATAAGAGATGCCTCATCCTTTTTCGCATATTCATTTATGCTGACTATCTCTGCCTTTATCGGATGTGTACCCATTGCGATCTCTATCACATCGCCTACTTTCACATCGTAAGAAGCCCTTGCGGTTTTACCGTTTACAGTTACTCTGCCTGCGTCACAGGCTTCGTTTGCTACAGTTCTGCGTTTTATTATTCTGCTTATTTTCAGATATTTATCAAGTCTCATACTTCCTCCTATAAAAATGTAAACCGATCAGAACAGACCGGTTTACTGACTAAATATTCAATTCAGATTATTTAGCTTCAACAGCATCCTTAAAAGCCTTTCCTGCCTTGAATGCCGGGATCTTTGAAGCAGGAATTGTGATCTGCTCCTTTGTACGGGGATTAACACCTGTTCTCTCTTTTCTTTCACGGCTCTCAAATGTTCCGAATCCTACAATACGGATATCATCACCATTTGCAACCGTTTCAACGATCGTATCAAACACAGCGCTTACGATCTTCTCTGCTTCCTTCTTGTCAATTTCTGCCTTCTCAGCAACCTTAACAATAAAATCAGATTTGTTCATTTTTGTTTTCCTCCGTTTTTTCTCTTTTATTAAATTCTTTCCAAAGTTGGTTCGTTGATCCAGTATCCGAACCCTGTATATCAACGCCTCTGTTTTCAGCGAATGTTTCAAATTCCCTGAAACGACTTATATATCTGTCGCAGGCATTATACAGCGATAATTCGCTATCGGTTTTAAGCATACCTGACAACCCCGTTATCGAAAACAGCAGTTCTCCGACACACTTTTCATATTGAACCGAATCCTTATCTTTACAGATCTTTTTTAGTATATCCAACTTTTCTTCTATCAATGCGAACGCTTCATCCTGATTTTCAAGACTCACTCCGCCCCGCACTGATTTCTTTACAAGCTTTTCAGCTCTCATAAGCGACGGCAAGGTTTTGGCAACACTGTCCATTGTTTCGCTGACCTTACTCTGAGAATGGGTCTTCATCTTTATAGAATCCCAGTTGCTCAGTACCTCATCAGTTGTATCTGCCTGAACATCGCCAAAGACATGGGGATGACGTATTATCATTTTTCTGCTGACTTCATCTATTATATCAGACAGATCATAATTACCCTTTTCACTTTCAATCTCAGAGTGAAAAACTACCTGAAACAGAACATCGCCCAATTCTTCACGAAGATGATCGCTGTCACATTCATCTATAGCCTCAACAGTCTCATATACTTCCTCGATAAAGTCCCGTCTAATAGACTCATGAGTCTGAACTCTGTCCCACGGACAGCCGTCCGGCATTCTCAGCCTTTTTACTATATCAACAAGATCATCAATATCATACTTTTCCTTCAAAACGAATTTCAAAATCCTGCACTCCCCAAAAAGACTGCCCTTATATTTTACCTTATAAGCTTACGTTTTTCAAGTACTTTCACAATTTTATTTCCTTTAGGCATCTGCATAAGATCATCCCGTCTGATGGCCTTTGTAAGAAGCAGCGTCACCGCATACACAATAATAGCCATGAAAACAGCAAGTATGGTAGAAATTCTCTGAGGAAGCACTATATCAAATATTATCTCAGAAAAATATGCAGCAGCACCGCAAACTATTGAAGCAAAAAGCGGCTTCACAAATATAGACACAAAATCAGGAACTATCTTAGTCTGTCTGCAAAGAATGAACAAGGCAGCTACTGTAACAAAACTATAGCATACCATTGAACCGACATTAGCTCCCTGAATATTTATCTCAGGAATACCGACAAGTATATAGTTGACCACTATCTTTACTATCATGCCTACGGTAAACAATTTCAGCGGTACATCCATCCTGCCCACTGCCTGAAGCATACTGCAAAGAGGGGTACTTATAGCAATAAAAATAACTGAAATACCCATTATCATAAGAACCTTAGAGCCTATTTCAACCTCATTTGCAACTGAGGGACTATTATATATCAGAGAAAGCAGAGGTTCAGCAAGCACTGAAAGACCTATACCTGACGGAATAGTAACAAGAACTGTTACTCTCAGCACTGTTTCCATACTTTCTTTAAGCTTTGCTTTATTTCCGCTTGTATAAGCAGCGGTAACTGACGGCAGAGCTGTAGTACCAAAAACCTGCGTTACAGCAGTGACAAGCATCATCAGTGTCAGAGCCATTCCGTAGCATCCGTACAAATAAATATGGGTATTGCCGCCATAATACACCTCATCAGGAATAAGCGAACCATAAACATTAAGGAGTGCTCCGGGATCAGTTTCCATGATATTGTTTATTCTCATCTGCACAAGAGTAGAATCCACCATATCGGATATACTCATAATAATAGCTCCGAGTCCTATCGGAATAGCGGTACGCACCATAGTACGTCTGATCTCACTGTTTTTTCTTGGCGGCGGAGAATTTTTCAGATCCTCATAGCTGATACCGTCACCGCTTCTTTTGAACTTTATAAAAAGAAACAGGAAGCCAACCATGGAACCCAAAGAAATACCAGTAATCGCCGCACCTATTGCCAGCGGCACAGCTGCCGCATGGGCTTCGGCTTCAGTATGACATTCTATACCCATTACAAAGCCGGTATCAGTGAACTGCTTCATACACAGCTTCATAGTAACATAAGAAGCAGAAAATCCTACAAACAGCTTACAGGCTGCCTCGATTATTTCCGACACAGCTGTAGGCGTCATATTCCGCATTCCTTCAAAATAACCCCTGTATATAGACATAAGGCATCCGAAGAATATTGTAGGTGAAAGACACAGAAGGGCAAATATCGTATCCCCGGCATTTATCATTTTCACATATATAAAGCTGCCGGCTATCATCACAATGAAACAGCCCAGACCGGCTGCAACAAAGAGCGGTACGGATATCTTCTGTATCTGCCTTACATCCCTGAATCTTTTCTTTGTCACATTTTCCGACACCATTCTCGATATAGCTATCGGGAATCCGGCAGTAGACAACATAAAAAGCGGATTATAAAGAGCATAGGCTGCATTAAAAAGACCTGTTCCAACACCGCCGTACATACCTGACAGCAGTATCTTATAGACCATACCCATAAGACGGACTATAATCATGCTGGAACCAAGCACCATCGCACCTTTAAGGAACGACTGTCCTTTTCCTTCCTTTTTCTTCTTTTTAACCACTAAAGCACATCCTTTCGGAAAGGAAAATAGAACCCTAAGTTAAAAAGAACCATCAAAGCAGCTCATCATCTGCAAAATTGTCTTCAGCAAAATCTATCACATCATCAGGAGACATATGGTCTGTTTCATCCTGATTATTCAAAAGCTTTTCTCCGCAGTTATTACAGAACACTGCACCCTTTGCGTTATATGCACCGCAGCACTCACATTTAATCTTCTTCTTAGAAGCAGCGATCATATCATTTATTGACTCAAGATGAGCCTTAAGCTCTTTGATCTTATCTGCAATTTCTTCCTTGTTTTTGGAATAATCTTTTCCTGTAGTCATTTCCTCAAAGGCAAGTCTTCCAAGGAACTGATACTTTTGGGAAATCTCACCCTTAAGATCAGCGGCTGCCAGTTTCAGCTTTGAAACATCAACGATCTCTCCGGCTTTTTTGCCAACTGTGCCGACTACAGTTTTAGCATTAAGCATTACATCTTCAAAAATACCCATAGCCAATTCTCCTTTAAAATTCTTAATCACAATCCGTCTTTCAGAATACTAAAATCACCTAAAAAATTATAACACCTTTACTGCGATTCTTCAAGGACTTTCAAATATTTTCGGAAAAATAAACGAATATTTCACACAAACAGCCCTGCTTGCTGTTATCTATATTGAACAGATTTTAGTATGAATAGCGTCCTCCTCCGATAAACTCACGTATAAGTGAATTATCAGGTATCAGTCCCTCATCTATATCTTCAAAACGCAGCAAGGCAGCACTGAGTCTGCGGACAAAATCATAATTGGGATCATCAGCTGCGAATGAATCCAGCAAAGGAACTGCATATTTTTTTAGTACGCAAGGCTCATATATGTGTATAGAGTTGACTGTAAAATCACTTTTATAGCGGTAAGGACGTATATATTTCCTTTCGCCGTCAACTACGCTGTCCCACATAGAGGCCATATACTCAGGAGAAACCTTCCTGAAATGATGATCACGAACAAGACGGCGTATAAACCTGATCTCTCTGTTTGTCAGTACGTATTCCTCATTGTCCTTTATTCCCTGCTTTACGGCTGTATATACCTTCATGACCTTGGTCTTTGACTGACCCTCACTGAATATCGGATTAAGCGCATGGATGCCCTCCATTATAATAACAGAGTCCTCTCCAAGCGTAATAGTCCTTGTCTTATCAGTTCTTCTGCTATGAGAAAAATCATACTGCGGAATTATACATTCTCCCGTAGTTACAAGCTTGTCAATACAGCTTTTAATAAGCGGTATGTCAAGAGCCTCAACTGATTCAAAATCCGGTCTGCCGTCAGGAAGCCTATTTACAAATTCAGCTCCAAGATAAAAATCATCCATTGAAATAAGCTGAACATCCACACCCTTTTTTACAAATTCATCGCACAGCTTTTTTGATGTCGTAGTTTTGCCGCTGCTTGAAGGACCTGAAAGAAGAACAACATGGCGGTGACTTCCGGAATCAAGTATCTGTCTTGATATCCATTCAAGATCATGAGTATACAGCTCTTCCGTCATTCTGACAAGAGAAGCGGCATCACTTTTCGCTTCCGAATTTATCCTGTTTATATCACAGGCATAACGGCGGTAAGTATTAAGATAATTCATCATAAAATATTCTCACCTGCTCTTTTCTTCTTATCATTTCGTCAAATCCGTTTATATATTCATATGGATACTTATAGTTAAATATTCTTGTCAGTGATTCTGTTCCGGGTACCTTAAGCTTTGTAACAGCCCCTGCGCCGCATCCGATTATGGTATGAGTTTCGTCCATAACAAACACATTGTATATACCGTCATAGCCTTCCTTCGACCATCCGACATTTTCAAGATTTCCTTCCATTCTTGACTGTCTGTAGAGATAGTATGGATGATATCCGCTTTCAGTCAGCTTCTTTTCGCAGTAGTCAAGCATAGCGGCGGCATTTTCTCCGCTGTCTGTACCTATTCCCTTTCCTTCAAGAGTAAGTCTTGAAGAACGCTTCAGCGCAAGTGTATGTACTGTTATGCTTTCAGGCGCAAGCTCACATATCCTGTCAAGAGTACTGATAAAGCTGTCTGTACTCTCAGTCGGAAGACCGGCGATAAGATCCATATTAATATGTCTGAACCCAATTTTTCTTGCCAGTTCATACGCTTTTATGGTTTCAGAGGCACTGTGTCTGCGTCCGATAACTCTAAGCACATCATCATTTAAAGTCTGAGGGTTAATGCTTATCCTGTCTATACCCTCACTATAAATTGCATTAAGCTTTTCTTCATCTATAGTGTCCGGTCTGCCGGCTTCTACTGTAAATTCACGGCATGATGACATATCAAAGCTGTTTTTTATCAGCCGGATAAGTCTTGTTAGCTGACCTGCGCTTAAGGTTGTAGGCGTACCTCCGCCAATATATACACTTTCCAGTTGTAAAGTCTTTTCCTTTACAATTTCAGACGTAAAGGAAATTTCTTTACACAGCAAGTCGAGATACGGCTCGATAAGCTTTCCTGCTCTTTCCACAGTTTGAGAAACAAACGAACAATAGGAACATCTTGAAGGACAAAAAGGAATAGATATGTATAAACTAAAGGAATCGTTTCTGCTTAGTGAAAGAATATTTCTTTCGTATTTTTCCGTAACTGCACTAAGCGCCGTTTTAGAAGGAGAGACCTTAAGCTTTTCTACAAAGTAATTTTTTGCATAATCTGCTCCGTACTGCTCTGTAAGCCTGCGAAACAGCTTTATAGGTCTTACACCGGTAAGAATGCCCCAGGGTTGAGCTTTCCCCGTAAACCTGCACAGAAGCTCATAGAGACATACAGCCATTTCCCTCTCTGCATCTTTTTCAAATTCCTCATCGCTTTTTGTAACTCTTGTGTGCGTAACTTCGTCAAAGTCATCTATTGATACTCTGACATTTATCTCAGCATATGCCTCATTATCAGATGCTTTCATCCCTGTAAAGACAAAAAGCTTTACAGGTTTATTTTCCCATTCTTTCACAACTTCGATCTTTTCGTTGGGATAAAACAGCCTTACAAGATTCTCCATTTCATAGTGAAATGAATGTCCGTCAATATAGATCGTCATATGTTATATTCCCCATAGCATAATTATATTTTCTCTCAAAATCAAGGGTAGTAGCATTCCCGTGACCGCAGTACAATTTCAGATTCCCTTCCAGCCCGGCAATTCTTTTAGCCGAATCCAGCATATCCATACTGCTTCCGGTAGGAAAATCCATGCGTCCGGTAGTACCGCTCATTATTGTATCCCCTGTAAAGAGCATATCCTCAAATCTGTAGCATACTCCGCCTCTTGTATGTCCGGGGGTTTCCATTACGGAAATCGTCTTGTTTCCAAACGGCAATACACTATCCTCGTTTACGGTTATATCCGCATCGAAATGCTCAACATAAGTACCCGGGAAATGTCCGGCAAGATTCAATAAATCATTATTTGTGAAAGGACTGTCCCCTTCTCCGATCACTATCTTTACATCCGGATATTTTCTTTTCACAGCCGCTGCTGCGCCTATATGATCAAAATGTCCGTGAGTAAGCAATATATACTTAAATCTGTCAGCACCGAAGCTGTCTATACTTTTTTCAGCCTGCAAACACTCTGCACCCGTATCCACAGCAAAGCACAATCCCTGTTCATCATCAAAAACAAGGTACAAATTCGCCATAAGCTCTCCTACAGGATAGCATTCAACCTTTATCATTTTGTACACCTTCTGTTCCGGTTTCGTTTAGTCTATTATGCAAGATCCTTCGTATCTATAATTATCGTTACAGGACCGTCATTCATAAGACTGACTTTCATATCTGCGCCGAAAATACCCTTTTCGACCTTTGAAATACCGTTTTTCTTCATTCTTTCACAGAAATACTCATACAGAGGCTCAGCTGTTTCAGGTCTTGCAGCCGCTTCAAAATTCGGACGCCGTCCCTTCCGGCAGTTAGCGCAGAGCGTAAAGTTTGAAACAACCAATACCTCTCCGCCAACATCCGCAAGAGAAAGATTCATTTTATCATTTTCATCAGTAAAAACTCTGAGACCGGCTATTTTGTCACAAAGCTTGTCCGCCTGTTTCTCTGCATCTCCGTTTTCAACACCTAAAAGAATAAGAAAACCGTTTTTGATCTCACCTGTAACAGCTTCATCAACTGTTACGCTGCATGATGATACCCGTTGTATTACTGCTTTCATATCGTTCTACCGCAGATACTATGCGGTCAGTTCCTCCCTATTGAAATAATGCCGCTGACGCCGTTCAGCCTGCTGATAACCATTTTAAGATGATTTATACCGTTTACTGTAAGACTTACTTCAATCATAGCAATACCGTTCTTTCCTTCTCTTGAATTAAGAGTATGGATAAACAAGTGCATTGCTGTAAGCTGATTTGTAATATCTGCAAGCAGACCAGTTCTGTCCGAAGCCGTTATCTGAAGATTAGCCTTGAAGGTTTCATTTGTTATATTATCCGCCCACTGGGCATTTACCCATCTTTCCGGTTCAGCCGCCTTTGTAAGATCCAAAGGCACATTGGAACAATATCTTTTGTGTATCGACACACCGTATCCTCTTGTTATAAAGCCTATTATGTCATCGCCCGGCAGAGGGTTACAGCACCTTGAATATTTTACAAGACAGTCATCCATACCATCTACTATAACTCCGCTGCTTACCTTTTTCTTGGCAACAGGTTCTTTTACAATCAATGCCGTCTGCTGAACATCAGAATACTTTTTGAAATAATCCTCTTTTATCTTAGGCAGGATTCTCCACAGCTGTATACCGCCGTAACCTATAGACGCATAAAAATCATCCAGAGTATTACAGTTCTGTCTGTGCATAACATCAGAAAGAAACTCCGGCAGATCCTTTTCCGGAACCTGTATACTAAGTCTCTTGAACTCTGCTTCAAGCTGAGTTTTTCCTTCTGCTATATTTTCATCACGTTTTTCACGCTTGAACCAGAGTCTTATCTTGCTTCTTGCTTCACTTGTCTTTACAATATTCAGCCAGTCACGCTTAGGTCCGCCGGGCTCTTTACTGGTCATTATCTCTACTATCTCGCCTGTAGCAACCTTATAGTCAATAGGAACTATACGTTTATCTACCTTTGCTCCGACCATTCTGTTGCCGACCTCTGTGTGTATAGCATAAGCAACGTCTATTACTGTCGCTCCCATAGGAAGGCTGAGTACATCACCCTTCGGTGTGAATACAAAAACCTCCTCGGGAATAAGATCCATCTTTATAGTACGGACTATATCAGTAGAATCATTGTCATTCTGATTCTCAAGTACCTTTCTTATCCACGCAAGTCTGTCATCAAGAGTGTTTTTCTTCGTTATGCCTTCCTTATATTTCCAGTGTGCAGCAATACCGTATTCAGCCGTGTAGTGCATTTCCCATGTACGTATCTGTATTTCAAAAGGAATACCTTCCTTACCGATAACTGTAGTGTGCAAAGACTGATACATATTAGGCTTAGGAGTAGATATGTAGTCCTTGAACCTGTTAGGAAGAGGCTTGAATACATCATGAACTACTCCAAGTACGTTATAGCAATCCGCCACACTGTCAACAATAAGATGGTTCCGAACGACTATATAATTCAGAATGGCGATCAGATAGAGATTATAACATCAGCCAATTCTAAAGGACCATCTCTTGACTGGCTGAAGATAGTAAAGACCACTCAGGCGAAGAACAAGATAAATCAATGG
>CACXDE010000307.1 GCA_902766305.1 uncultured Ruminococcus sp.
ACAATTGATGTAATTGACTACCCCGGACAGACACTCCCCGGCACAGGTGGAATGGGTACAACTCTCTTCACAATCGGCGGCGCAGCTGTAGTTCTTCTCGCTGGCGCTATGTTCGTTGCTTACATGAGAAAGAGAAAGAACGAAGAATAATTATCAATGTGCAATTTGCAATGTGCAATGTACAATGGTTGATTAGAGTTTGACTTTCATTCTTTGAAGATAATGTTCGCTCTCCATTTCGGAGAGCGGGCTTTTCAAAGGGCTTGACTTGGTGTGAAGCCTTTTGAAAAGCAGAAAATAACAGGTGATTGCATGGCAGAAAAAGATATGACAAGCAAAACTCTTGAATCCTATAATGATGTTTTTGCTGATATTATGAACGTCTTACTGTTTGACGGCAGACAGGTGGTATCACCGCAGGATCTTGAAAGTGATGAAACAACTTCAAGATATAAGGCAGAAGGAATAATAAGCGAACAGGAAAGAGATGTCCTTAAAAGATGGAATAATACCGGCGTGATGATCGCTTTTGTAGGAATTGAAAATCAGACAAAACCGTATAAGTTTATGCCCATGCGCCTTGTTAGTTACGATGGTTCAATATACCGTTATCAGCTAAGGGAAAGCAGTCCGGACGAAAACGGTTTATATTATCCTGTTGTTACTATAGTTCTTTATTTTGGAAGTGAAGAGTGGCATTATCCTAAGAATTTGTTGGGCTGTATAAATGTGCCGGACGAACTGAAACCCTTTGTGAATGACTATAGGATGAATTTGTACAGCATAAAAGATATTTCTGATGACCAGATAGAAAAATTCAAGTCCGATTTTCGTATAATTGCCGAGTTCTTTAAGTCGCTGTATACGGAGTCGCAGTATCATCCGAGTGACAGAAGTCTTGACCATCCGGAAGAAACAATAGATATGATAAGCGCATTCTCAGGCGACAGCCGCTACAGGGATGAGTATAACTCTAAAATCCTGAAAAACAGGGAGGGAAATGTAAATATGAGGAATCTTTACGATGAAATAGTAAATCTTGGTTTTGAAAAAGGCAGAGCCGAGGGCAAGGCCGAGGGCAAGGCAGAGGGCAAGGCAGAGGGCAAGACAGAAGGAGAAGCTATAGGTATTGCAAAAATGCTCAAACAGCTCCGAAAACTTGGTAATACAGTAAAACAGCTTTCTGATACATTCAATATGCCCGAAAGTCAGGTGGAAAGCTACCTTGCAATGAATGTTTAGATCTGTATGCTCCGCTCGGACGTGAGCGGGCTTTTCAAAGGGCTTGACTGTTTGTGAAGCCTTTTGAAAAGTCCTTTATGAAAGGATAATCCTATTGATATCGAATTTTTTAAAAAATCATAGAATAATTGTTATTGTTCTTATCGGTGTGCTTTATTTTTCTGGCATCGCTGCTATAGTTTATCCTATGATAAGCAATGTTGTTTCCCTTTCAACATCAAAGACAACCATCAGTGATTATGTTGAAGCGGTAAAGCAAATGCCTGATGAGGAAATTGCTGATAAATTCCGTTTGGCTGATAAATATAACAGCGATATAGCAAAAGGTGAATATAATGACGGATATGAACACTCTCTTTGCGATAAGGGCGGAGTTATGTGCTATGTCGATATCCCGACAGTTAGTATTTATCTTCCCGTCTATTATGGTACGAGTGATGACGTTCTCCAGAAGGGTGCCGGCTGTCTTGAAAATACGTCGCTGCCCGTTGGCGGTGAATCCACCCATTCTGTTATTTCCGCCCATACCGGTCTGCCGACAGCTGAAATGTTTACTAAGCTCGATCAGGTGAATGAGGGCGATGTTTTCTATATTCATGTTCTTGACCGGATACTTGCTTATAGAGTCGATCAGATAGAAGCTGTGACTCCTAATAAGACAGAGCTTCTTGAGATAAAAAAAGGTATGGATTACTGTACGCTTCTGACATGCACTCCTTATGGTATAAATGATAAGCGTCTTCTTGTACGAGGCGTCAGGATTCCTTATAATTCCGGCGATAATACAGATGAAGCTGTACAGCCCGGTCTGAATGCCTCGTCTGGACAGGATCAGTCGGATGAGGAGCTGGCTGAAAATATCAGACATCAGACATTTATAATTGCTGTTATAATTATAGGTTCTGTCGTTGTTTATGTTGGTGCGCTGATCTGGCTTCTGCTGACAGTCAAGGGATTCGGCAGGGGAAAGAGATATGCGGCGGAGGATAAATGATGGCAGGTCTGAAAAAACAAATAAAGCGCAGACTTCCGCTTGTGTTCATATTTCTTGTTTTGCTTTTGGGAATAGGGCTTTTTATGTATCCTGTTGTCAGCAACTGGTACGGAGAGTATACTGCGCATACTTCTATAGAAAATTATGACCGTACCATTCAAAAGGTAGGTAATGAAGCGCTTGAACGTATGCAGAAAGCGGCTGAAGAATATAATTCCGCCCTTGCTGAGCATAACAGCAAAAAAGTCTCTGAAATGCACTATGAGGATATGCTTGCGGTTACAGAAAGCATAGGCTATATTGAGATACCTAAGATAAATGTCTATCTCCCAATCTATCATGGTATGGATGATGATATTCTCCAGAAGGGTATCGGACATATGGAGTCGTCTTCTCTGCCTGTGGGCGGCAGCAGTACTCATTGTGTACTTGCCGGACATACGGGTCTTCCGTCAGCGAATCTGTTTACAGATCTTGACCAGCTGAGAACAGATGATATGTTCTATATTCATACGCTTGACAAGGTTCTTGCGTACAAGGTAGATCAGATAAAAAAGGTTTTGCCTTATGAGACAGACTATATAGACATTGTTGACAAGGAGGATTATGTTACTCTTGTCACGTGTACGCCTTACGGCATAAACAGCCACCGTCTTCTTGTCCGCGGTGAAAGAGTTCCATATAAAACTCAGACTATGGCAGATACTCATCCATGGCCTGTAGTTCATAAGGAAGTGGAGCAGAAGGTTCCTTTCCGTACTATAGTCTGGTATGCTGCGCTCGCTGTGATAGTTGTGGTTACTGTAGTTATTTTATTGATACTCTTTTTGCCGGCGTTCCATAAAAAGAGAAAAAAGATTGTAGATCAGCCCGATGATCCGGATCGGAGCAGTTAAGGAGGAATATTTATGATTCGTTCAAAATATAAAAAATTGTTGGCGGCTGCGATGGCTGTGCTGTTGGTTTCTGTTATAGCGGCTGTTTCTATTTTTTCTGTTTCCGCAGTGGATGAACGCAAGGGAACTGTAGAAGTTAAAGCACTTCCTATATTTGCTGGTCTGCCGCTTGAGATCATTAAGATCGGTGATTATAATAACGGGGTTATCAGTCTTTATGATGATTTCAAGTTCTCTGATATAAAGGTTTCTGATTTTTCACAGAATAGTGTTCTCAGAGATAAGCTCGATAAGATAACAGCGTTTGTCAGAGAAAGCAATAAGGAATTTGAAGGCGGAATCGAGAGAATAGGTTATGACGGCTGCGCAAAATTCAGTGAACTTGAATTGAATAAGCTGTATGTTATAATTCAGCCGGTTTATACTAAGGTAGTTGATGTTGCACCTATACTTGTATTTGTTCCGGCATACGATGATGACGGTAATGTCATGTATGATGTTCATATTGACGCTAAACTTATTAATCATGGTACTGATGAAAACTGCGGCGCAGTTATAGTAAACAAGGTTGATGAGGAAGAAGAACCTCTTGAAGGTGCGGCGTTCAGCCTCTGGAGAAAGGTGTACTATACAGACGAAAATAATATTCCGGAAGATAAAAACACCTATGAGTTAGGTAAAGACGATCAGGGTGCTTTCTATTGGCAGAAGGTAGGAGATAAGCTTCTTGAAACCAATAAAAACGGTCAGGCTGTTATTGACGGTCTTTTTGTAAGCTTTGAGTACAGGCTTATTGAAGAAGAAGCGCCTGATGGTTATCTCCTTGATGATACTCCTCATGTATTTCAGATAGTCAATACTGCTGTTGTAAAGATCGAAAATAATGTTGCAGTTACTGAGGACGGTGAGCCGGTTGTTCTTACAGTTGTTAACAAACCGGATGGTGGAATCCTTGATGTATCAGGAGATGAATCCAAGGATCAGCAGTCAGCTTCGGATGCCTCAGCAGGTGAGTCCTCTATTGAGAAGAAAACCTCTTATCCTACTCCTTCTCAGGTAGTCGCGACGGTTTCCACTGTTGTTCAGGACGGAAAAGTCACTGTTGAGATCACCGGCGATGATGTTGTCAAGTATATAGTTATACCGGCTGTTGTTGCTGTTTCTCTTGTTCTTGTGATTATACTTTTTGTTGCAGGAAGAAAAAAGAATGATGATGACAATATTGAAAAATAAGTGAATTATAAAAGACAGGCGGTGCATAAGGATGTTTACCGTCTGTTTTTGCATTTTGTTGAAATACGACAAAATTCTTTATGCTGCTTAAAATGATTGGGATTATTTTATGCTTGATTTATTTTATACAAAATATTATTATATAGTATGGGTTAAACTATAGTTGTATAGTATGTTTTTGATTAAGAGGTTGGTTTATGATTGATCGCAGATATAAAA
Source organism: uncultured Ruminococcus sp. (assembly GCA_902766305.1). Lineage (GTDB taxonomy): Bacteria > Bacillota > Clostridia > Oscillospirales > Acutalibacteraceae > UBA1213. The sequence goes on from CACXDE010000307.1 coordinate 4,585, forward strand.
AATCATATTCAAAAAGAAGAAAATATTCCAATTCTTTGATGGGAATGCCGCCGCTTCTGAGTGTGGATGATAACAAGCCTGTATCGTATAAGCAGCAGATTGCGGTAATGGGCATTGTACTTCTTATATGCGGGGCTTTGTTTGCCTGTGTTTACCTTTTTTTGTTTTTAGCGTCCGGTCAGTCAGAAGGTGAGGATCAGACCCCGGCGCAGGCTTCTTCTGCATCAGCAAGTAAAAAGAGTAATGAATCAAGTGAAAAAAAGAAAACGGATCTGCCTAAAAAGCGTGTCACTAAGATAACAGCTGCTAATATGGCAGTACTGAGAGATATGACAACTGTAACAAAGGAAAGTGAAGACGTTTACAAGGGTTCTCTTATACTTGTGAACAAAGATTATCCCAGCAGACTTGACGGAGAAAATGTTGAGCTTATGCTGGATCATCTTACGGATGACTATACGTTATCGTATTTTACTGTTGGCTTTGCCGTAGATATGATAGATCCTTTTAACAGTATGATGAAGGATTTTTCTGATCAGTACGGTGATACAGATATCCTCGTTTCATGCGGATACCGCAGCTATGAGACTCAGCAGGAGCTTATGGAAAATGAAAAGGAGCTTAACAGCGATGATGATTCTGAAAGCGATAATACGGCGGAAAAATGGGTAGCGCCTCCCGGTTACAGTGAACATCAGACAGGTCTTGCACTTGATTTTGACCTGAACCTTTCAGACGGGGGCAAGATCGGAATAAATTACGATGGGAACGGAGTTTATTCCTGGCTTAACGAAAATTGCAGCGATTACGGGTTTATTATAAGATACCGTGAAGGTAAGGAGAGCATAACAGGCTATGAATATGAACCCTGGCATTTCCGCTATGTCGGACTTCCTCATGCACAGTATATAGAGGATCATGGCATAACGCTTGAGGAATATCTTGATATTCTTAGTGACAGACGGGATGATAATGCGATATTGATGCAGGATCACGACGGAATATATTGGTGTATATATTATGTTCCGGCAAGTGCTGAGGGCAGTACCGACATACCCGTACCTAAGAATTATGAATATACCATATCGGGTGATAACAGAGTAAATGATGATTCTGACGGCAGCGGAGGATTCATTGTTACTGTCAAAATCGGAGATCATGTTGAGGAAGTGCCGGAACCTTCCGTACCAGAAAGCACTGAGGAAAGCAGCAGCGAATCATCAGAAGTGGTATCAGAAACAGAGAATAGTGACCAGCAGCAGGAAAGTCAGGAGCAAAGCAAAGAAAATGTAACAGTAATATCTATCCCGGAGGAGACTGAGTCGAAAGCTGAATATATCTTTGATCCGCTTGAGGGAATATGAAATGATACCGCCTTCCAGAAAGTGGAGGGCGGTATAACTGATTATGATTTTTTGAATTTTAATTTATCGAGCGCAGCAGCAAGGATAATAAAAAGTATACTGCTGAGAACAGATTGTATAATATTTGTCGGTATGTCTGCAAGCGCTGCAATCAGCGATGCTTCAAAGGGTGTTCCCGAGAGAATGTCTATCGCTGCCCCGGCTGCATAATATCCGCCGACGCATATGAGCGCAGCAGGTATAAGCACAATAAGATTGCGGCGTGTCAGTATCTTATTTCCTTTTGAGGAAAATATTGCTGCTGTCAGAGATTTTATAATTACAGTCGGCAGAACATATACTGCATAGCCCGATATGTAATCTGATAAACCGGCACCTATCGCCGAAGCTGCTATTGCATATGGTGCAGGAAGTACCGCAGCAGCAAGGTATATCAAACCATCGCCTATATGTACATAGCCTTGATGTGTAGGAATGTGTACAAAGGCTGTAAGCACTAAGATCAGCGATGCAAATACTGCCGCTGTTAC
>CACXDE010000308.1 GCA_902766305.1 uncultured Ruminococcus sp.
AACAAGTATTGCTATATCTGTTACCTGTGCGCCTCTTGCACGCATTGTAGTAAACGCTTCATGACCGGGTGTGTCAAGGAAGGTTATATCCCTGTCGTTGATATTTACCCTGTATGCGCCTATGTGCTGTGTAATGCCGCCGGCTTCTGTCGCGGTGACATGCGCGTGACGGATAGCGTCAAGCAGTGAAGTCTTACCATGGTCAACGTGTCCCATTACAACCACAACAGGCGCACGTTCTACGAGGTTGTCGTCGTCATCCTCACTGTCATCAATGATCTTTTCTTCTATTGTCTCAATGACTTCCTTTTCTACCTTTGCATGGAATTCCATAGCAGCAAGTGAAGCTGTATCAAAGTCAATAACATCATTCACAGAAGCCATAACGCCGAGCATCATAAGCTTTTTGATAACCTCAGCAGCAGTAGCTTTCAGACGAAGTGCAAGCTCGCCTACTGTGATCTCGTCAGGTATCTGAACAGTAATAGGCTTAGCCTTTCTGTCATTAGCTATTCTCTTCAGACGTTCAGCCTCAGTTTCCTTACGGGAATTACGGGGCTTGCCCTTCTGCTGAGAACGCTGGTTTATCTTCTGCTTATGCGCTGTAGGCTCTTTGTGGAGCTTTTCACTTGCAAGACGGTCATACTTTTCATTATACTTGTCAATATTGATATTAGACGCACGTGTATTTACTGTACGTCCCCTGTTCTCATTGACCTTTGTATTATCCTCAGTAATTGTTTCGCTCCTTTCAAGCTTTTTACCGCTGAGGATATGTGTCTCCTGCTTTGGTCTTGCAGCAGCCGGCTGTTTGTTCTTTTTCTGTTTCTTATCATTTTTGCGGCGGCTATCATTAGCAGGCGCAGACTGCTGCTTCTGTTCCTCCGGCTGACTGACCTGAACAGGCTTCTCAGGCTTTTCAGGTTTCTCCGCCTTTTTAGATTTATTATCCTTATTTGAAACAGTATCTTTATTTTCTTTTATTTCCTTCTTAGGCTGCTCCTGCTGCGCAGGCTGTTTCTTTGACTGACCCTCGGTCTTTGGCAACTGTGACTTTTTCTGATCCTTTTTTGTATCCTTCTTAGCATTCTTAGAATCCTTGTCGGCTGCTTTTTCAGTCTTATCTGCTGCCTCAGCTTCATTTGCGCTTGCATAGTAAGCGTTAAGATTAGGCATACTTGTCTTATCAGTGTAATATTCAAATATCACATTAAGCTCCTGTTCCGTAAGAACGCCGCCGGACTTTTTATTTACATTGAGGTAGTTTTTAAGCACCTCAGAAACTTCCTTGCTTGTAACATTCAGATTTTTAGCAATCTCACTAAGCTTATATTTTATCATATACATTCCTCCTGTCTTTATTCAGCACAAAGCGTTTTCATCTTTTCAGCAAAACCTTTATCATTCACGGATATGATCCCCGTGCTTTTACCGACAGCAGCGCCTAACTGCGTCATCGGTACATTGGTAACAATTATATGTGTATCCGTCTGCCTTGCTGTCATCGTTATATTTCTGACAGTACGTTCTGACAAATCGTCCGCCAACAGCAAAAGCTGTGCTCTGCCTTTTTGCATTGATTCCGTTGCCGCATCAAATCCGAGGGACAGCCGACCTGCACGTCTTGCTATACCGAGCAGCGGCAGAAGTTTCTCATTCATTTTTTCCGATCACATCCGTTATAAAATTATAGCTATACTATTTAAGTATATCGGCATCCTGAAAGCAGGCTGCATCTTCCAGCTGCTGCGTCAGCTTGCCATATACATCGTCCGGTATACTGCACGAAAACGCTCTTTCGAGCCTTCGGGTCTTTTTTGCCTTTTTAAGACATTCGGGGTTATCCTTACAAATATATGCACCCCGTCCGGGCTTCTTTCCTGTCATATCTACAGAGATTTCTCCCCTGCTCCCGTCTTCCTTATCAGGAGCCTTTACAATCCGGATAAGCTGCTTTTTTTCTTTCATTTCCCCGCAGCCCACACATTTTCTCATGGGAATTTTTTTCTGTTTCATTTTTCCTCCTAAAGCTCAGAACTGATTATTCCTCCATGTCATCTTCTTTTTCTGAATCCTCCTCATTGTCAGACGTTTCTTCAACTGTTTCGGCATCCTCCGTATCAGTTTCAGTTACATCTGCATTCTCTTCATCATTTATCTCATCAACAACATCAGCGTCAGTATCAGCTGTCTCTTTAATTTCTTCCTCATTAACCTCGGTTGGCTTGATATCCTCTTCTTCCTCATCCTCTCCAAAGAAGCCGCTTTCCGGTCGGATATCTATTTTCCAGCCTGTAAGCTTTGCCGCAAGACGTACGTTCTGACCTTTATTTCCTATAGCAAGACTCAGCTGACCGTCAGGTACTGTAGCCTTACATATTTTGTCTCCAGCGGGCGACAGGGCAACCTTAAGTACCTCAGCCGGTGAAAGAGCCTTTTTTATAAACTCAACCGGATCTTCGTTGTATTCAATAATATCTATCTTTTCGCCGTTGAGCTGTCCTACTATATTGCCTACTCTCGTACCCTTAGGTCCTATGCAAGCGCCTACAGCGTCAACCTCAGGATCTCTGCTGAACACTGCAATTTTTGTTCTTGAACCGGCTTCTCTTGAAACACTTTTTATCTCAACTATGCCGTCATGTATTTCAGGTACCTGCTCTTCAAAAAGTCTTTTCACAAGATCAGGGTGGGTACGTGATATAATCGCTCTCGGACCTCTTTCCCCGGTCTTGACGTTTACAACATAAACCTTTACCGGTTCGCCCACAGTAAGTGTCTCTCCGGCAACCTGATCATTTTTCGGAAGTATTGCAATTGCCTTGCCAAGCTTCAAGGTAGCATTTCCGGTATTCGGGTCTATTTGTTCAACAGTAGCCGTCACAATATCCTGTAATTTACTCTGATATTCAGACAGTGCCTGCTCCTTTTCGCCGTCCCTTATTCCCTGACGGATCATATTTCTTGCATTCATCACGGCAATTCTGCCGAAATTCTTAGGATTGAGCCGTATACCAACCTTATCGCCGATTCCTGCTGTAGGATCTATATTTCTTGCCGCACTTAGCGATATCTCCCTGTTTACGTCCGTTACTTCCTCAACAACTACCTTGTTAAGCTTTGCTTCAAGCTGACCAGTAGATTTATTAAAAACAACACTGACATCATCGTTTCCGCCGTAAGAATTTTTGCAGGCAGTAATTATTGACTTGCTGATCTGTTCAAGCATAAAATTTGCCGGAATACCCTTCTCTTTCTCTATAAGAGTAAGTGCTTCAAACAAATTATCCTCAGATTCCCTGTTCTTTTTCATTTTATTGACCTCCGTTTACTATTGGCTGATCTCAGCCGGTTATATTAAAATCGTCAAGCTTTATATAAACAGTATCCTTCTTTCTTACAGTCAGTTCTTTTCCATCCTGCGTCACGATCTCGACGTTATCTTTATCGTGGGATACAAGAGAACCGTTTATTTCCTTTACGCCGTCAGGTAAGGGTTTATGGAGCTTAATCATAACGGGCGCGCCAAGAAATTGATCAAAATGCCCATCACGAATAAGTTCTCTCTCTATACCGGGAGAGGACACCTCTAAGGTATAACTTCCCTCTATCGGATCAAGATCATCAAGAGGAGCATCAACAGCACGTGTCACTCTTTCACAGTCCTCAATTGTAATACCCTCGGGTTTATCAATAAATATCCTCAGATACCACAATGCACCCTCTTTTACATATCTGACATCCCACAGCTGGAGACCCATTTCACTTATTATAGGTTCAACAAGTGCAGATACCTCTGAAACCGTATTACCGCTCTTTTTTTTTGACATAAAGGAACCTCCGCAAATTTATTATCGACATTTTAACAAAGTTGGCACCGACATTTGCCGGTGCCAACTTAATCCTCCATAATCATAATGTATATTTTAACATATTAGTAATGATTTTGCAATAGTTTTTAAAAAAATAATTACCAGCGTGACCAGCGTGACGCTGGACCCATAACAGTCTTGCACTGCTTTCTTCATAATCCGTAATTTTTATGAATCATTCCCTGTGCTATGGGCTTTTTCCAGCGAACCGCCAGCGTGACGCTGGACCCATAACAGTCTTGCACTGCTTTCTTCATAATCCGTAATT
>CACXDE010000309.1 GCA_902766305.1 uncultured Ruminococcus sp.
CAACCATAAGAGCGTATTCTTTTGGTACTCCGCGTTTTCTTTTGGTATATGCCGTTTTCTTTTGGTATATGCCGTTTTCTTTTGGTATATAAGGATTCACACTTACAAATCTATGTATCATAATGTATTGGTAATATGTTTTACATTAAATGATTACAAAATTGCTCCCTGTGTTTATTACACAGGGAGCTTTTTTATTAGTAAGGGGTACAATAATGAATTTCAGAAATAATGCTCCATGAGCCTGTCGACCCATTCGGGGACAGTGGCTTCTTTTTTGTCATACACGGGGTAGTAGGGCTTTATGTCAAGCACAGGTGTACCGTCTATGGCATCAAGGCCCTTTACGGTCAGTTCCCTCTCAGATACTGAAACTATCTCCACCGAAGTCATACCTATACGATTCGGTCTGTCCTTGCCTCGCTGAGAAAATATTCCCACAAGGGGCATATCCTCGCGGTTTTGAGGTCTTCTCTGCAAATGCTTCCGGCTATCATAATTTGCCTTGTCAAGATGATAAAGCACTATAACATGTGAAAAATCCTCCAAACCTTTAAGACCGGTGCAGTATTCCTCATTCAGCACTATAGTGGAAGTATCCTCGCCCCATGAAACGTCCTTTTTGTTCTCAACAGAGTTTTTCACAACTCCTATGGGTTCAAGAACTATATTTTCCATAATTACCTCTTTCCATTAAACAATTAATTGTCAAGATCAATCAGGGATCTCATATCGTGTAAAAACTGTATCTGTCACATATTTCTTTTTCAACTCTCCAAGCTCCTTATAGTGTGTAGAACTCATATGAAGCTCCACTGCTTCGGCAGAACTCCACAACTCAAGGAGAAGTAATTCATTTTTGTTCTCAGGACTGAAATAGTATTCGTACTTCTCGTTGCCTTCCTCAGCCCGTGAAGCATCAGCTATTCCACGTTCCAGTATAGCATTATAGAATTCGTCACGTTTTCCGTCTTTGATATAATAATGAACTTCGACAAATCGTTTCATAGTTATGTTCCTTTCTTATTTCAGATCATCGCGAACAAAATGTGTCGGCTCACCGAATTCTCTTTCAGGCATACCATATTTCTCTTTACCAAGTGCGATAGATTTCATCATAAAACTCATATTATGAGCAAGATTATGCATTGTACAAAGTCCTTCAGTGTCAAATTCCGCCTCACCTTGCAGCCTGCCGTGAACGCTGTTCCAGTAAGTGCTTGACGCAACAGGCATACCGCAAATTGTAAAATACTTGTTCAGCTCGTCAAATGTTGCAGAGCACCCGCCTCGTCTTGCAACGACAACACTTGCTCCGACTTTCATAGTTTTATCGAAGTGAGAACTGTAAAACAGTCTGTCAAGGCAGGCAATGAGCGTAGCATTTGCCGACGCATAATACACAGGAGAAGCTAAAATAAGCCCGTCTGCCTGTTCAAACTTTCCAGCGATCTCATTGACTTCGTCATTAAATACACACCGTCCGAGTTCTGAGCACTTTCCGCAAGCGATACAGCCTCGTATGTCCTTGCCTCCGATCTGACAGACCTCAGTTTCAATGCCTTCGGCTTCAAATGTTCTGACAAGTTCATTCAACGCAACAGCTGTGTTTCCGTTGATTCGTGGACTTCCGTTGATGATCAGTACTTTCATTGGATACATCTCCTTAATTCCTGCTGAATTATCAGCATTAATAGTTGATTTAATTTCAGTCATAATCTGTGCTGTCATCTTGATATTCCAATTATAACACACCTCAAAAGCATTTACAATATCTATTAGCAGTAAATGGGAAACAACATTGAAATCGTATAAACATTAATGTCAGTCCAATGGGCTGCCAATCCATTTTAAGTATATATGTTCATAGAAAGTTTACGATTTCAGCCGCACATTCCGCCTTTCTCATACGTTAATTCAAATATAGACCTTAAAAAGCGATTATCTCTTGCATTCATGAAGATATCGTTATATAATGAAATTAAGCAGTTATGTGCTTTTAATCTGAAGAATGGTAGGTGAATTATATGAAGTTCTCAAAACTTACTGCTGCAATTCTCGCAGCTGCAATCGCAGTCACACCGCTTTCGGTAAAAAGTCCCGGCTTACTTAC
>CACXDE010000310.1 GCA_902766305.1 uncultured Ruminococcus sp.
GCCAAAGCCGCTGCCGTATTACCGCTTGCATTATTCATCGAATTCAAATAATCAACAAAGTTATTGTGGTTCATTCTGCGGCCTCCTATTCTAACTCCGTTAATGCTTCTGCCAGACGATCAATGTCGTTCTTCGTATTAAAATAACCCAATCCAACTCTTACAGTTCCGAGCGTATCCTCCGTTGAGATCAACTTGTGTACATAAGGTGCGCAATGATACCCGCTTCTGACGGCAATATCAAAATCCATGTCAAGTATTTCCGCAAGCTCATTGGGTGTATAATCCTCATGCAAAAAAGAGATTACCGAAATATGCTCCTCATTTTGTTCGGGCAGTAACAGTTGTATTTTGTTGATCTTACTTAACCTTTCAACTGCATATTCAGTCAATTCTTTCTTATAGCGATAAACCTCGCCGATACCAACCGAACGCAGCCATTTTAATGATGCATTGAGCGATGCAATTGCAACGATGTCCGGACTTGCGGCTTCATATTTACCCGGCAATGAAGCGGGCATTTCCGGATCCAGGGAATTCGATCCTGTTCCACCTGTAATAAACGGTTTAAGCTCGATCTTGCTATTGTACACAAACCCTCCGACACCAATATTGGAATACAAGTTCTTATGACCTGCAAACGCCAGAAAATCTATATCGCTGTCTATGGCAATATCGATCACGCCAAGCGATTGGGCAGTATCAAGAATATTTACAGCGTTATATTTCTTCGATTCCGAAAAGATCGTTTTATATGGCAGAATATACCCCGTCACATTACTGACATGATTTACATAAACATAATCAGGATGAACGACGGCAAATCGATTTTTCATCTCGTCAATATCTATCTCAAAGGTATTGCTCAAAACAGGCAGCTGACGAACGGTAAAGCCATAAATTTCGGAAAGTCGATGCAGCGTCCTTACGACCGCATTGTGCTCATACGGTGAAACGTAAACTGCCGTATCATTGTCGTAAGGCAATCCGTTGATTATCTGATTTAACGCTATCGTTGCAGAAGGTGAAAGTACTACATTTTTACTATCAGGACATCGAACCAGATCGGCTATCAGCTCTCTTGTTTCCTTTATAACATCATTTGCCTTTCGTGCTGTACGATATGACCCACGACCCGCATTAACGGCATATTGTCTCTGTGCTTTGTTTACTGCGTCATACACCTGTTCAGGTTTTGGAAATGTAGTAGCGGCATTATCAAGGTATATCATGATCCTCTTCCTTACAATTGATCTATTTCGTGCTTGAGTAATCTCAGCAGCAGGGCAATACGCTCCTGTGGTGTGATCGCATCCCCATATTCGGTCAGAGCAGATTCCACATTATTTAACGCAGTTTCAGCAATTCCTGATATTTCGGTTGTTTCAATATTGCGTTCATATATTGTCCCACCGAAATCAAGAGACATCTTTACCCCTTCGTCTGTATTTTTTGTTTCCGTGTATTCATTAACTGCTTTTATGTAGTTCTCAATATCACAGAAGAATTCGGCAGCGGTATTCTCGCTCCAATCTTCAACAGCGAGCATCGTTATACGCTTTGCAAGCCGTTCAAAAGCAATAATATCGTCATGCGTATCGTTATTTCTTATAAAATGAAGCAGTTCATTAATGTCTGATGAAAACACATGATTCCTTGTACTGTCGGGAAGATGCTCATACCAGTCAGACATGATCGAGGTCAGACTTCCCGATATACTTCGATCAAATAATTCCTTCACTCTTTGTGCAAAAGCAAGCTTTGCGCTTTCCATAAAGCTGTCGTAATCACGCTTAAACGCCATGATTCTTTCACTTACTTCATGCAGATCATCCGTACCGAATATATTTGGTATTATACCGAAAAGAAACTCATGTGGATTAACATCATATTGTAAAAGCGGTTTTTTCAGCTTCACAAACTCCGCAGGGATCTTTTGCTCATTATCTACCGAATATACAACAGAGTGATCCCTTGTGAATTTGCATAATCCCCTGAACCACTTTTGCATCAGATCGACTATTGCTCTCGCATTCATTTCCGATGTCTGATTCTCCGAAGATGAAAATCCGGTAAAGAGTGTGTTTAAATAGTTGGTTTTTTCTTGTGTTCCTTTTTCTAAACAGAAATAATATTCACACGGAGAATTCTCAACCTGAGAAAGTAATTCCCCGTTAAGAGGGACTTCGCGGTTCTTGTATGTTACGATAATAGAATCTTTCTTTTTTCTGAAAACATACGCAATATATATCGGTATAATACCACGTCTTATACCGTATGGAGCAGACTGCAGCTTTGTGTAGATTTCGGAAAAAGATATCTTTTTCTCCTCTGATGATGCAGCAATACTATCGATCTCCAAAAGTATTCTTCTTAAGCTTTCATCAGTAGTATTAATGCCATCATTAAGATCCTTTACAAAAATCGTTGAACGAAGCAAGCTTACTTCTGGACCGAAACCGTCCATAAGTTCAATACTTTCTGAAGCTCCCAAGATAGCATCAATAACCTTGATTCGTGCTTTTTTTATTTGTGCGGTTAATTTGTTCTTGTTAACCATCTCGTTGTTGATTGATGGTGTCGCACAATAATACTCATCGCATATCTGCGACAATTCACGATTCAGCATCATACTCTTAGAAATACTATCGAAGCATTTCTCACAGTTACAATATATCGTATGCACAGTTGAAGCAGAGAAAGTTTTATCCGCTATCTGACGTATGGACTTAAACAAGTCGTATGCATACACTTGCAGCTCTTCTCTAAAGTGATCATCTGTTTGTGCATCTGATTGAGTTTCCAATAAACAAGCAGCCTGATACTCTAATATTAATGCATCATCCTGCCACGCATCACTAATACATACAAGTATATTCTTGGGAACATCTCTATCTTTAAGAGACTGTGCTACCTTTTCTGCACTCTCTAACTTATTCGACACAAGATAAACTATAAGCCCATCTGCTTGATTTTTTATCTCCTGAAAATCACCGTGGTAATTCCAAAAATCATCTGCTTCCATAAAGGTCACAGAAAAGTATCTCATAATATTATGCTTGCTGTTATGCTGGCGAGGCAGGACAAACTGTTCGGAAAAAGCCTTCTTAAGCACCTTCGTTCGATCTAATTTCACAACGCCTTGTTCTATCATGTTTTGAATATTCTTTTTAATATCCACTCCATTCGGCGTTAAAAAAGCATAAGTACCGCTTCGACGCTTTGTAATAATATGGCTTGAGCACAAAGAATCTATCGCTTTTAAATATTCAGCATCACTCAAACCGGACGCCGCCTTCAAATTCACATCGGAAGCTGTAAAACTATCATCTCTTATCATCAGACAAAGCGCAAGCGTTTTGATAATATTCCGCTGATAATCAAAACTGCACCGTGCGATAGCAGAACGTGATTTTGACCATACACTATGTACCTTTGGACTAAACACCTCTACACGAAACAGCTCTGCAAAATAATCATATATTCGATCCGGCGTAAGAAACTCAATATCATCATTTTCAATATCCCGTTCGAGAAATGGTACAAGAGAACACTCTTCTGATTGGGATAGAAATGTAAACAAGGTTCTTTCATTCTGACCGATCAACTCACTTATACGAATCAAAATGAATACGCTGATAGGCAAAAGAGGGAAACACCCCTTCAACAACACATCTTCAAATGCCTCATCCGAAACATCTTTAAAAAGCCCTGTCATCAATGACCGCTGCCCTACACTTTTAAAGCAGCCGATATGCTCATTATAAAATTCATAAAATAACTCATTTTGAGTTAAAGCATTTGCGACAAGCTCATATGACTGCTCAGCTGATGCTATAAAATAGACTTTCTTCAAACGTCCGTCAACAGTCCTGAAATCTTCGCTTTGCGAGTAATCCAATATTTCTTTGTGAGTAATAAAACAAATATGAATACCGTTACTCCTGACCGCGCTCTCTGAAAAATCCTGTATAAGCTTCAAATTCTGTTTATCAGCCATCGCCGCATCAGAAGAAAGAAATTTACTGAATTCATCAAATATAATAAATAATCCGCTATATTTACCTGTATCAATTAATGCTTCTGCCACATGATTATACATTCTTACAACATCAGTATTTTGCAAAGGATTAAACGAAGCGCCGTTACTGATAATAGGATATATATCGCAAAAAACCTTATACGAATTATGATCGCATTTATGAAGAAGGTTCTTGAAATCATCGATCTGAACCTTTCGCTTCTTCAATTCTCTCTTAAAGGTTTCATATGCATTGGAAAAATTTTCTTCCCAAGTACTTATCATATCGATTGAGGCATCAAAATACGTTTGCGGAAAGAAATCTGATAAGTCAGCGTATTCTAAAGCTTCACGAAGAGCAACAATAAATGACTGGTTTATATTAGTATGATTGCTGTTTATCAAAACAGGAATAAACGGTTTTTTCTTCGAGATGATCATTTCAGCCAATTCGCCGGCTTCCGGATCCTCATCTGATAACCTTTTCACAAGAGCGTTTACCGCTTCACTGCAATTGTCTTTATCACAAGACATTATTGCAGTTAATACCAACAACAAATGAGATTTTCCACGCCCATACGGACCAACAAGTACCGTTGCGTTATCCTCGTTGTAACTATCATTGTATACGGAATTCAGGTATCTTTTTAGTATTGCTACAGATTGTCTCGTAGGTATATACGAATTTATTTTCTCCTCTTTATTTAAATCAAATTGAAGATTCACAGAAGAATGAAAATTTTGATTTGATTGAACAAGATCACTGTATTTCATCTGTTAA
>CACXDE010000311.1 GCA_902766305.1 uncultured Ruminococcus sp.
AGCCCGATTTTACGCCTGTGGAGTTAGTAGGTTACGAGAACGATGAAGCAGGAAGCCCATTGGCTTTAGACAATGGGTAGTTCACGTACCAACAGAACCTGTGCCTGACAGCTTTACTGAGGATATAAAGCAGTGGATTGTGACAGAAGAATGACAAAAAGGAAAGATACATTATGAGGGTAAAGATCTACACATTAGGATGCAAGGTAAATCAGTTTGAATCAAATGCGATGATAAACATCCTGAAAAAAGAGGGTTATACTCCCGTTGAGGAAAATGAAAGCTCAGAAGTGACTATAATAAATTCATGCGCTGTTACAGGCGTCAGCGAACAAAAGGCTGTCAAGCTTATCAACAGGATAAGGCGTGAAAACCCGGATACTGTTATTGTACTGACAGGATGTATGGCGCAGACTCAGGACAGCAGCAGCAGTAAGCTCAAAGATGTGGATATAGTTCTGGGCAATAAAAGAAGAACTGACATTGTAACAGTACTAAGAGATTATTTTGCCGAAAAGAAAAAAATACATTTTGTCGAAGAATATTTCAAGAGGGATAATAACGAAGATCTTGAGGTCTGTAATTTTTCAGAACGTACAAGAGCTTTTCTGAAAATAGAGGACGGCTGCAATAGATTTTGTTCATACTGTATAATACCGTATGCAAGAGGCAGGGTACGTTCCTGCTCGCTTGAATACATAAAAAAAGAGGTTCAGGGCTTTGCAGAAAACGGATATAAGGAAGTTGTTTTAGTTGGGATCAATCTTTCCTCCTTTGGAAGCGATAACGGACTAAGCTTTGCTGACGCGGTAAAAACTGCCTGTGAAGCGGCAGATGTACGTATCAGGCTTGGCTCGCTTGAGCCTGAATCAATGGATATGGAAACGCTGAAGGTCTTTGCAAAATATGACAATTTCTGTCCGCAGTTTCACCTGTCACTTCAAAGCGGATGCGACGCAACACTAAAACGAATGAACCGCCACTATACAACTTCTGAGTATGAAATAATTGTCAGCGATATCCGCAGTGTATTTGAAAATCCCTCAATAACTACTGATGTCATGGTTGGCTTTGCCGGTGAGACCGATGACGAATTTAAAGCCTCCGCAGAATTTGTGGAGCATACCGGATTTGCACGTACACATATTTTTCCGTATTCACGCCGTCCGGGAACCGCCGCCGACAGGGCAAAGGGACAGATCCCCGGCGATGTAAAAAAAGAACGTGCTTCAATAATGGCAGAATATGCTGAAAGGTCAAGACAAGCTTTTCTCAGAACTCAGGTCGGCAGAATTGAAAAGGTGCTGATTGAAACAAGAAACAAAAACGGTATGTATGAGGGTTATACTCCAAATTATACGCTTGTTCACGTCAAAGCAGATGAAAGCTATGTGAACAAGATAGTAAATGTCCGCCTTGCAGAAATTGAAGACGACCACATTATCGGAGAAATAACGGAAGAAACATAAGGAGCAGAATAATATGGAACTGAATATGACATGGCTTGCGCTGTCAATTATGGGACTTATCGGCGCTGTTGTCAATGCTGTAAAATGGTTTATCATTGATAAGGATTTCAGCAAGGGCAGCTTTATATCTGTCGGCGCATGGACGGTGCTCATTGCTCTGGGCATTGTTCTTGCTATAATATTTTAAATCACAACTAACAACTAATTTGAATGAATTATTTTGTATATCTTGTATGAATAACTAAAAAAACATACAAAAATTATTGCAAAATACACCTATACTTTATTGAAAAATAGTAGTATAATATAGACATAAGAGGATAATTTCCTCAAAAATATTCTTGTGTATGACTTGTGAATCTGTATACACGAAAGGAGTAAAACTATGGACGTTATCGCAACAAGAAAAGAAAAAGTTATTTATAGAGAGGGAGATACAGTCGTAAAGGTTTTTTCCGGCAAGTATCCCAAGTCTGATGTACTGAATGAAGCACTCAATCAGTCAAGAGTAGAAGAGACCGGTCTTCCCATTCCGGCACTCAGAGCAGTATCGCTTATCGACGGCAAGTGGGCTATAACCATGGACTATGTTGAGGGCAAGACGCTCGAGCAGATAATGACAGAGGATCCGGACAATCTTGTGAAGTACATGAACGATTTCGTTGATCTCCAGCTTAAGGTACAGAGCAAAAAAGCACCTCTGCTCAACAAGCTGAAAGACAAAATGAACCGCAAGATAAGCTCTCTTGGCGGAAAGGTTGACGCTACTATCCGCTACGAGCTTCACACAAGGCTTGACAGTATGCCTAAGCACAACAAGCTCTGCCACGGAGATTTCAACCCGTCAAACATTATTATTGACAATGAGGGGAATCCGCATATCATTGACTGGTCACATGCTACTCAGGGAAATGCTTCTGCCGATGCTGCAAGGACATATCTGCTGTTTTCCCTAAAGGACAAGGAGCTTGCTGATATGTATCTTGATATGTTCTGCAAAAAGAGCGACACTGCTAAGCAGTATGTACAGCAGTGGCTTCCGATAGTTGCCGCTTCTCAGCTTGTCAAGAGAATCCCAGGCGAAGAAGAATTTCTCAAGAGCTGGGTTGACGTTGTCGACTATCAGTAAAACAAGCTCAAAGCAGCGGCATATCGAGTCAGGAGTTATAAGTAATTTATTATTGATTTGTCATTAACACAAAATACCGTCCGTTCCTTTTAAATTCAGAGCGGACGGTAAATTATTATTATATTTAACGAACCAAGATATGGCGGACAGCCTGTTTTTTTGGGTGTTCCGAAGATTTACAAATTCGGAACAGATGTCGCCGTTACAAGCTGGAAAGGCGTAAACGAAAAGAAGAAAAGATACATTGAAAAGAAAACCGATTCAATCGCCTTAAAAATCCTGAAGAATAACGGCAGAGTAAAGGCAGGCATAAAAACCAAGGGTTTCTTTTTTATCATGCGTATGCTTCAGAAGAGCGGATGGAACGAGGCAGGTTTGCTTATTTATAATGTATATTACGTGATAAACACATCAAGGAGAATACTGTATGGATCAGGATAAAAAAACCATGATGGAAAATTTAAGAAAGGATTGCCTTTCATGTGAACGGTGCGGACTGTGCCGGGGGAGACATAACGTAGTTTTCGGAACAGGCAATCCGGAGGCTGATGTAATGTTTGTCGGAGAAGGTCCCGGCGAACAGGAGGATCTCAGGGGAGAACCGTTTGTCGGCAAGGCGGGAATACTTCTTGACAAAATGCTTACAGCTGTTGACCTTGACAGGAACAAAAATATATATATAGCCAATATAGTCAAATGCAGACCGCCGCAGAACCGCGACCCTCTTCCGGAGGAACAGGATATGTGCATAGGATGGCTGAGAAGACAGTTTGCGATTATGCGTCCGAAAATAATAGTTTGTCTTGGACGCATTGCAGCCTGTAAGATGATTTCTCCCGATATACGCATAAAAAGAGATCACGGCAAGCTTTTCCGCAAGGGCGGAGTAATAATGATGCCTGTTCTTCATCCGGCTGCGCTTTTAAGAAATCCTTCCGATAAGCCCGGAGCTTTTGAAGACTTCCTTCGTTTGCAGCAGCTTATAGAAGAAAGCATTAAAGCTCAGAGCTAAGAGTGCAGAGTTCAGAGCATGGCATACCAGACTTTTTTCTTCTTTTGTTGTTTCAAAAGTTCGCCCCGCTTGTCATTCTGAGGAGCGATCCAGTTGTTTTGAGTATTGGCGTTTTTTGACTTGCCGGTAATGATGCACTCTGATATTTTCAAAACAAAGCGACGAAGAATCTTTCCCGCAAGTTTTGTAAAAAGATTCCTCACTGCGTTCGGAATGACAATAGGGCAGAATGACAGGATAGCAAAGTATTGAGCTTACAGCTTACAACTTACAACTTACAACTGATGACTGTTAATGACGTTTGGTCTATAAAAAATTGATTTTAACATAAAAACTACTTTACTTTATGCCGAAAGAGTTGTAAAATATATTAAGAGCCGGAAAAACGCCGGCAAATAATTATCAGATCGGAGAGGTTTACAATGAACAAAATACTCGTAGAGGTTTCTGCACGTCATGTACACGTTACAGAAGAAGCACTTGAGGCTCTTTTCGGTAAGGGCGCTCAGCTTACAAAGAAAAAGGATCTTTCTCAGCCGGGTCAGTTTGCCTGCTTTGAAAAGGTAACTATTGTCGGACCTAAGGGCGAGATGATCGCTTCTATACTTGGTCCTACACGTCCTGACAATCAGGTTGAGGTTTCACTTACCGAAGCACGTAAGCTTGGCATAGCTGCTCCTGTAAGAGAATCCGGAGATGTACAGGGTACTCCCGGATGTAAGCTTATAGGTCCTGCCGGTGAAATAGAGATAGATCACGGTGTTATTGCTGCAAAGAGACATATACATCTTACACCTGAAACCGCTGTTGAATACGGTGTAAAGGATAAGCAGATAGTTTCTGTAGCAGTAGGCGATAACGACAGAAAGCTTGTTTTCGGTGATGTTGTTGTCCGTGTAAGCGAGAGGTTCTCACCTGCAATGCACATTGATACTGACGAGTGCAATGCCTGCGGTATCGGCATGACAGCAGAGGGAGAGGTCATTCTCTGATAAACTACATATATTAAAAACAAACCCTGATACCTTGTATCTTCACGATACCTGGTATCAGGGTTTGTTCAGCCTTTTGAACGTATCTGGTCGGCAAAGGACAAAAAACTTTCTGATTTGAATATTGCAAGTCCCTATCACTCATCTCCTACAACAGCCTGATAAATATGTGTGAGCAAATCTGAAAAGCTTAACAGGCAGCTGTCATTCCGCAGAGCTTGCGGTGAGAAATCTTTATAAAAGGCTTGCATTTGCGGTAAAGCTTCCTCACTGCACCCAGAATGACAGCAGGTGACGGATATTGTAAATTTGTATGACACGGTAGATTATGCTCTGAACTTTGTTATTCTTCTTTTGTTTGAGCTTGTAAACCATGAACGGGGACTGAGTGCAAGCAGCAGAGGATATATTTCCAGTCTGCCGAACAGCATAGCAAAGGTAAGAACTATTGTAGAAAAGTCGGAATAATCAGCATATCCCCCCATAGGACCAACCTTAGAAAGTCCGGGTCCGACATTGTTTACGCATGACACTGCTGCGGTGATATTCGTTTCCAGATCGAACGGCTCAAAGGAAATAAGAAAGAAAGTGGAAATTATAAGCAGTACATATAATGCAAAATATGCGCTGACACTCTGTATAGTATTGTTGTCAAGTGTCTTGCCCTCAAATTTAACTGCGGAAACAGAACGGGGATGAAGGAGATGACCTATATCCTTTTTTATTGTCTTGACAAGAATTATAACCCTTGACAATTTCAGTCCGCCGGCAGTTGAACCGGCGCATCCGCCCATAAACATAAGAATAAACAGTATAGCTTTTGACAGAGCCGGCCATGTGTTAAAGTCGGCTGTAGCGAATCCCGATGTTGAAGATATAGTCAGAACCTGGAAAAATGAATGCCGTACACTGTCTCCGAAATTTTTGTAAATAGGGAAGATGTTGTATGTTATAAGTCCTGTTGAAACAAGAACTATTATGTTATATACAAGCAGCTCATTGTTTTTGAACACCAATCCGAATTTTTTCATTATCAGCAGATAGTACAGTGAAAAGTTGAGGCTGAACAAATACATGAACACCGCTACTACCCATTGTATATAGGGGCTGTAGCTGCCGAGTGAGTCTGCCTTTATACCGAAGCCGCCTGTACCGGCTGTTCCGAGCGAATGTATCAGACTGTCATATACCGGCATACCGCCAAGAATAAGAAAAATAAACTCAATAACGGTAAGAACAAGATATATTATATAAAGTATCTTTGCAGTATCCTTTAGCTTGGGTACTAATTTCCCGATAACAGGACCTGCCATTTCTGCTCTCATGATGTGCATCGAACGTCCGGAATCTGTCGGAACTATAGCCATTATCAGCGTAAGAACTCCCATACCGCCGATCCAGTGAGTAAAGCTTCTCCAGAACAGCATGCCGCGGCTCATTTTTTCTACATCAGTAAGTATAGTAGCACCTGTGGTTGTAAATCCGCTGACTGTTTCAAATACAGCGTCAACATATTTAGGTATCTCACCGCTCAGTGTAAATGGAAGCGCGCCGAACAGTGACAAAAATACCCATGCAGCAGCTACAATAGCAAAGCCCTCACGGGCAAAAATAGTGTTGTTGTAAGGCTTGATCAGAATCATTGTCAGCAAGCCCAAAACGGCGGTTATTCCTATCGTTTCGGCAAATGCAATTAGCGATTTCCACTCGCCGTAAATCAGGCTTACAATAAGCGGAAATACCATAAGAATTGATTCTAAAATAAGCATCTGTCCGATACGCAGTAATATTATTCTTCTGTTCATCATAACGGCTGCCTCACATAAGTATATCTGAAAGATCATTAAGTCTTCTGTTTGCTGTCATTACAATAACCCTGTCGCCGGTCATGATTACATCATCACCGGTAGGCAGAATAGACTTACGCTTTCTTATAATACCGCACAGAAGAATATTATCCTTGAGCTTTAATTCCTTCAAGGGGATATTTACATTCTTGAAATCGGATTTTACGTTAAACTCAAGCACCTCTGCTTTGTCGTCCATAATCTTATAAAGAGTTTCAATATTGCTTCCAAGAGAATTTTCAAGCGCTCTCGCATACTGCACCAGAATATTTGCGACTATGCCTTTAGCTGATATAACAGTGTCAAGTCCAAGATTCTTTGCCATTTCTGCAAGCTCAGGACGGTTGACTTTAGATATGACCTTAGGAACGTGGGAGCTGTACGCAAATATGGATATGAGTATGTTTTCTTCGTCCATGCCTGTAAGCGAAACAAATACATCCGTAGAGGATAGACCTTCTTCCTCAAGGACTTCCTGCTGGGCGCCGTCTCCGTTTATAATAACGGCTTTAGGAAGAAGCTCAGACAGTTCGTCGCATCTTTTTACATCACGTTCCATTATTTTGACTCTGTGTCCGGAATCAAGAAGAAGACGTGAAAGGTAATATGCTGTTTTGCTTCCGCCTAATATCATAACATCCTTAGCTTGTTTGCGTTCAACACCCAGGATTCTCATCAGCTTCATGATCTCTGTAATATCACCGGTAAGTCCTATCTTATCTCCCTGCTTCAATACAAAATTACCGTCGGGGATATACACCTTGTTTTCACGCTGTACTACTGTTACAAGGAATTTGGCTTTGAATTTGTTTCGTATATCCATAAGCCTGATGTTATGAAGCGGAGAGCCTTCGTTTATCATCATTTCAATGATATCAAATCTTCTTCCTGAAAATGATTCTATTTTCAGCGCAGAAGGGACTTTGATAATGTTGTGCATTTCTCTTGCAGTGAGCATTTCCGGATTAATGATTAGTGACAGATCAAGCTGCTGTTTCAGGAATGACAAGCTGTCAAGATTATATTCAGGATTTCTTATGCGGGCTATGGTATGGTCTGTTCCCATTTTTTTTGCTAAATAGCAGCAAAGCATATTAAATTCATCTGATGCTGTTACAGCAACCAAAAGCTGAGCCGAGCCTGCGCCTGCTTCTTCAAGTACTTCACAGTCTGTTCCGCTGCCGCATACAGCCATTACATCATAGATGTTTGAAATGCTGTCCAGAACATTGGAATTATTATCTACAACAACAACACTGTGTCCCTCTTCTACAAGGCTTGATAATATGGCAGAACCAATTTTACCGCAGCCGACAACAATTATTTTCATATGCAACCTCTTTTTCTTTATACGTCATTTTGTTTCAGTTTCACTATCCTGTTTCAGAATAACTGAAACATCAAAACTATACCCTTTTTTGCTTTTATCGGATACAGGACGATATATTTTAAGGGTTATTTTATCACCAGGTTTGTACTTTTTGAGTTCGTCTATAAGATCATACGATGATTTTACCTTTACATCGTTTATCCCTGTTATAATATCATTTACCTTTAGATCAGTATCCGCTGCTGAACCCTTAGGGTCTATCTTAGTAACAAGCATGCCCTGAGGCACATTATTGACCTTTGACATATACAGGTCGCAGGTTTTTCCTTCTATCCCTATCGTACCTCTGTCGGTGACGCTGCCATATCTTATCAGCTTGTTGATGATCTCAATAACTGTGTTGCTTGGGATGGCAAATCCCATTCCCTCATAATCAGTTGCTACTAATTTGGCAGTATTCATACCGATCACCTGTCCGAATTCATTCAGGAGTGCGCCTCCTGAATTACCGGGATTGATAGCAGCATCTGTCTGGATATATTTGATATGTGCGCTTCCGGAAAGAGTTCTGTTGAGAGCGGAAACAGTCCCCTTTGTCAGCGAGTTTGAAAACTCAGAACCGCCGGGATTTCCCAAAGCAAAGGAAAGCTCGCCGATTTTTAATTTATCGGAATCAGCAAATTCAGCAGATTCAAGCTTTTCAGCCTCTATTTTTATAACAGCTAAGTCGGTTTTTTTGTCTATGCCGATTATTGTTCCCAGGTATTGGGTTTCATCGAAAAGCGTTACAAGAACACCCGTTTTTACAGTATCATTTACAACATGACTGTTTGTAGCGATATATCCATCGGATGTCAGCACTATACCTGACCCTTCACCGTCAGCAGATGTTATATAATCCTTTTTCTTGTCATATGAAGTAATACATACAATAGATTTGTACGCTTTGTCATATACCTTTGAGGCAGTGGTTGTTTCATCCGATCCGGTTTCAGGAGTTTCAGCGGCTGATATCTGCGGACCGTTCGGGTCTGCCTTTATTTCAGGAGCTTTTGTAACGTCGTCATCAGCTTCGTATCCTACTTCAGTTGTTTTGCTTCCGGGAGGGACGTGAGTTTCCTCTGCTTTTTTAGTTCCTGAGCCGACAGCAAACAAAGAAATTCCGCCTATGATTATCGCGGCTGAAAGACATAAGCAGATTAGGGCTGTTTTTCCTGCCGGACTTTTCTTTTTTTGTACAGGCACAAACGGCTGGCTGTACATAGGATACATGACCGGACCGGCAGTCATCGGACGGTTATAATATCCCGTATTATTTTGAAGTGACAAATTATTACACCTCCGCTAATATGTTTTTCTGATTATCAGGAAATCAGTTTTTCCTGATCCTTCGGGATATAGAAGACAAATTCAGTATATTGACCGTAAACACTGTCTGCGGTGATATCGCCGCCGTGCAGACGAATAATGCTTCGTACAAGATACAGACCTAGTCCAAGACCTTTTTTATCTTTGCTTCGGGACTTGTCCGTTTTATAAAATTTATCAAATACAAGAGGTATCTCTGATTTTTTTATACCAGTGCCGCTGTTTTTTATGCGGAAGACGGTTTTTGAAATATCTTCGGTTATATCAAATTCTATAAAACCGCCTTCGTTAGTGAATTTTACGGAATTTTCTATCAGATTATAAACTATCTGATGTATAAGATCCTTGTCGCCGTTTATTTTTTTAGGGCTTATTAGTTCAAGGCCTCTTATTTCTATATTTCTCTTGTCGATCTCCTGTTCAAAGGATA
The DNA here is from genome assembly GCA_902766305.1 of uncultured Ruminococcus sp. Taxonomy (GTDB): domain Bacteria; phylum Bacillota; class Clostridia; order Oscillospirales; family Acutalibacteraceae; genus UBA1213. The sequence continues at coordinate 9,578 of CACXDE010000311.1, forward strand.
TAAGTATGGTAACGAGTGTTGACAGCAGGTCAAAAGTCTTGTAGTTAAGCTTAAGTTCGCCGCTGTCAAGTCTTGATAGGTCGAGCATTGAACGTACAAGACGTGAAAGCCTTTTTACTTCATCGCTTACGATATGAAGATAATAATCATTTTTATCAGGAGGAATAGTCCCGTCAAGTATTCCGTCAATAAAGCCTGCAATAGTCGTCATAGGTGTTTTAAGCTCATGTGATACATTTGCTATAAAGCTTCGTCTTGTGACCTCAGCCGAAGAAAGTGATTCCGCCATATTGTTGAAGGATACCGCAAGCTCACCTATCTCATCGTTGCTGCTTTCGTTTACTCTGACGCTGAAATCACCCTTGGCGAACTGCTTTGCAGCCTGTGCCATTTGCTTAAGCGGTTTTACAAGATTATAGGAGAAGATACTGATAGCAAGGAATGATATGCCAAGGGCAGCAATTGCGGAGAGAATGAACATTTTCAGCACCATATCAGTGAAGGTCGATACATCGCTTGTATCAGTGGAAACAATTACTATTCCGAATACACGATTGTTTTTATAGTAGATCGGGTAAGCTGCGACATATTTTTCTTCCCTGTATATACCGTCGAGAGTTGTCCTTGCAAAGTACTTCCCGTCATTTTTAGCTGTATTAATAACATCAGACGGTATTATAGATCCCTTAGGTATCCGTTCTATATTGTCAGCATTCTCCTCAGCGGGCAGTTCTCTTTCGGGAGGATCATCCTTTGCGCTGTTTTCTTCTTCCTTATTGTCTGTATTTGAAGTATCGCTGTTATTTTCCCCGGATTTTTCTTCCCGGCTACTTTCTTCATCATTAAATCTCTGTCCGATAAGAGGGAGCTTATTTGCGCTGTCAGCGGCGTTCACAGCAATCTGCGTAATGCCTTTTGTGTTGGCAATAGCAATATCTCCGTTTACTTCACCGGCAAAGAAGCTGAGAAAACGCTCTATTTCCTCATATCTGTTCAAGGTAAATGACGGTTCGTAGTTATCGCCAAGGGGTTCATTAACTGCGAGATAGCCCTTCATATAGTTTGCAACATTCTTTGCGCGGACATCGAGAAGATTAAGCTTTTCAGACGACCAGTAGTTTGTGATTGTGAATGTCAGTATAGTTCCCAGCACAAAGAAGCTGAAAAAAACTATAAGTATACTGAAATTCATATATTTGCGGAACAAAGACCTTCTGGCATAAAATTTATTCTTTAACTTCAAATTTAT
>CACXDE010000312.1 GCA_902766305.1 uncultured Ruminococcus sp.
TCCATTTAGTGACCTCCAAATCTCCTTCAAATAATCAAACGGAGCCTCATTGACTCCTGCTTTGCCTGTTATGGCGTGATAAACAACGTGGATTCCGAATTCGATAACCACCAGCGAAATCAGAACCATGACCAGAATTTTCAGTACAATCATAAAAACCTCCCAAAATATAATTGATAAAAAGAAAAGGAGAGACCTGTAATAGATCTCTCCTAAAGGCTATGGCGCTTCGGTTAACCTCCTTTCATACTGCGCATAATTTTTCCATAATCCCTCATTATACAACCTGTGAAAATTACGAATAAAAAATTAGAGGAGCAGCTGTAATAGCAACTCCTCTTTTGCTGGATTAAAGCTTGTCCCCGCAGAACGGGCAATATTTGATTTCGGCAGCAATGGTTCTATGACGTTTAGTTTCCTTGTCCATGTCCATCACCTTGAGATAATAGATTTTGTTGTCATGGGTTTCATGCTGTTTGAATTGTGAATTCACAATACTCATACCGCGCGAATTTTCCATGTAGAGAAACAAACCTGTTTTCTCATTTGGCTTATGGCCATCGTCAGCAAGCTTTACGCAAAGATCTCCATCATTGTCGACCTCACAAAATTTGCACATTTGTTGGGTTCTCCTTTCATTAGTCTTTCACTATATGTCTTGCATTCGTATGAGAATTCCTGTATAATGGCCTTCCAGTCTAAAAGAAAGGAGGATAAAGTAATGGCCATTTGCGAAATGTGCGGAAGAGAATTTAATATTTCCAGAATGGAAGACCACATTGGATCCAAGTTCGGTTACGATGAGCTTGAGAACATCAGACGTGATGTCGGCAATGTATGCGACGAATGTGCAATGAGCGTATACTATGCAGACCATGAGCAAGACACTCAGGATGGCATCAGCGTCTATGATGCTGCTCTTATCTGGCAGTCCAGCGGCTACGATGAGGATCAGATGTTTGGTTTCACGGAAAATGAGCTTAACAGAGCCCTCATTTAAAACTCTTCCCAAAATTCCCTCTTTAACGGTTTCATTCTCAAATCCCACATTACTGCGCGTATTTTAAAAACAGGATATAATTTGTTTTCGTCACACTTAGATGCATGCTTTGTAAAGTATTCTTGAAAGTTTTTGTGTGAATAGATGTCTGATGCTATCCAAGGGTCAACACTACCCCACCAACGGGCCTTGATCCTGGCATTGAAATGTTCTTGAATTATTCCTAATCCTAATCCCTCACTATTTTTGAATAACGTACAACGATTATACATTGGATGATTGCATTCATATACTGAGCCTATGCTTTGCCATCTAGCTGGTTTTTCGTAAAAGTATTTCATAAAACAGAATATAATTGATTTTAGATAAAAAGAGAGAGTAGCTGTTAAAAGTTACTCTCTTTATGATTCGACCTCCTTTACTTAGCTTTGAAGGGGAATGGCGTGTAAACATTGACGACGAGTCCGTTCTTGGCTGCTTTCTTCGCAAGAATCAGTGATCCGATAGATATTGCGGTCAGTGCAAGATAAGTTCCACACGTGATCAGGGTATTACCATAATCCGTAAAGAAATCTTCAATGCGCTCACCGATGTTCTTCTTTTCTTCTGTGTTCTCAGAATAAACTCCATATGCGGTTTCTTTTTCAAAGTTTTCCATTTTGTTTTCTCCTTAAAATATAATTATTCAGGATCTCTCCTCATTATACAAACGGTGAAAATTACGAAAAAAATGAGAAGGAGCTGTAATTAGCCCCTTCATCGTACTCACTCCGTCAAGAGAAAGTATAGTGCCACTCCAGCCAGGCCAATGGGTCCTGCGATACTGTAGCCTATTGCTGCGATCAGCCCTATAATAAAAATCTTTTTTGTATTTTCCGATGTACTGAACTTCATAAAAATCCTCCTCAAATATAATAATGAGCTTATTGCTCTTCATTATAAAAGCTGTGGTTTTTACGAAAAAGAAAAGGATAGCAGCTGTTTGCCACTATCCTTCTTGGATCATCTCCGTTTCTTTTCTTTCTTTAAATAACCACAAGTATCCAAAGCATGTCCTAAACTATAGCCATCATTATCAATCAGTCCGTTCACTTCAAGCTTTTCCTGATTTGTCAATTTATGGTCTGTTACCCAGTCGAATCCTGTCATTTCATCGTGAATCTTGCAGCCCTCTTCAACTTTGTTTTGCTGATTGCTTATAAGTGCTATTCCTGCTCCACCTATAGTAATCAGTCCGCTTACAAAGTATCCGATTGCTTCAGGATGTTCCTTCAGATTATTCCAGATTATCTTTCCGGTTTCTTTCCATACAGTTAACTCGTCATGAACCTTTTCTTTCCATGTCTTCTTGATTTCCTTATCTTTAACAACTTCGCTCATGATATACCTCCGAATATAATATTAAGGCTATTTACCTCACTATATTGGCTGTCATAATTACGAATATGGCAAAAAAGAGAGTCATTGTGCATTTTTTGACTCTCTTTTACTGGTTTACCTACCTAATTTACCTAATAAATCGTCTACAAATCTCAACATGCGTTTGTTGCCCAGATGCATTTTGTCCATGTTATAAGCCCAGAAGCCAAATCCGCCACTCCCGAGAATGTAAAAGATCCACTTAAACATCTCGCTTCTGTTTTTTGCTTTGTCGTTCA
>CACXDE010000313.1 GCA_902766305.1 uncultured Ruminococcus sp.
CTGGCTTATTATACTGCTCGTGCTGGGAATGATCGTTTCAACTGTTGTAGGTACCTTTGAAGCTGTTGTGGCTCAGCTGACACTCATTATGGCTTTCCAGTCATTGATACTTGACATAGCTGGAAATGTAGGAACACAATCACTTGCCGTTACAATTCGTGTACTGACAGACGAAACACTTGCATTTAAACAAAAAATACGACTTATCTCAAAAGAAACTCGTTTAGGCTTTCTTAACGGAGCTATTCTTGGAACAATATCATTTTTACTGGTAGGTCTCTATATTTTTTTCTTCAAAGAAAGGGATGTTATGTTCTCATTTGCAGTTTCAGGCTGTATAGGGATATCGCTGATGCTTGCTATGCTGATCTCAAGTGCTGTCGGAACAATAATACCTATGCTGTTCAAAAAAATCGGTGTTGACCCTGCTGTAGCCTCCGGTCCTCTCATTACAACTGTCAATGACCTTGTTGCAGTTGTTACATATTATGGGCTGAGCTGGCTTTTCCTTTTAAATATTCTTCATATTTCCTGAAAATCAAATATTTTTTCTGAAACAAAACAGCCGGCGAGCCGCCTGACCCTTAATGTGACAATTATTTAGTTTACCATAGATATTATACCTGCTGCCAATTATAATTTTACACTTACAACAGACCTATTCCGACTTTATTTTTGTCGAGATAGGTCTTTGTATGTTCAGAACGGTTCTGAATAATAGCTGCTTCGATGGTGCGTCCGGCTTTTTCTTTGTTTTCTTTCTTGGAAGCATAAAAGCTTCTATGAGTCTGCATTTATCTCCGACTTCTCACAATCGGCATAGTGTCAGCGGTGAGGAGCCTTTGTATATATTCTTTATACAAGTATGATGAGGACTATTCCCGTAATTAAAATTGCTATTCCGACCACAAATTCCACAAGCCCGATGCGTTTTGCGTAATCCTCATTTTTCCGTCCTGCTTTTAAATCTGCTTCAAAACCATTAATGAGATTATACTTTTTCCGGAAACATATAAAATACCCGAACAGGGTAAATGCCAATCCGAGTAAAACAGCAATCATTTTCAATACAATCATGATTTTCCTCTTATAATTTTAAATTTTTGGGGCATAAGTTTGGTGTAGGAATATCACTTATTACACAAAAGCTTCTATCAGAGTTTTGTCCTGTATGGTTTTCGTGGTCAGGCTGCTTTGTTTGCTTTTATTGAAGCTGTAGGTCAGCATATAGCCTTTGTCAAGATGATAATAGTCAAGGTAATTTGCAAGTTGCTGCTCTCCCTTTTCGTGATAAGCCTCTCCTCGCCATATTTTCAGTTCCACCACAAAACGCTCGCCAAGATAGTCTATAACTATATCCATGCGTTCATTGTTGCGTGTACGGCTCTCTACATAATAGTTTCCCGTTCCGTTTATAATTGGACGGATGAAAAGCAGAAATCTTCTGCGTCCCTCTTCTTCGCTGAACGTGTCGGCTTTGCCTTCGTAAATATCGTCAAATACCGTTACATAACGCTCAAGCAGTTTGTCCATGTTCAGGCGACCGTTTTCGATAAGCATTTCCTTGCTTTCCGAGCCTGAAACTGAGAGGGGGCTGTTTTTCAGTTCAGTCTGAGTAAGGAAATAATTATAGATTCGTGTTTCAAAAACTCTGTTTGATATATAAAGACCATTATCTACAGCTTTTAATAAGCCATACATCTCGCCATCCATTATTGAAATGCTGTCGGGATTATAGGCTATACGTTCACCGCTGAACAGGATAGTCTGCAAAATTTCGTTAAGCGGCTTGTTATCGTAAACCTTACCCATCAGGGAATCAAACAAAGTATTCTTCTCCTGCAAAATACGCTTTACCGCTTCGCTTACTCCGCTGATTGTCCATATACCAAGCTCATTGTCGATAATCTGGCAGATACGGCTGACAAGAAACGGATAACCGCTTGTATAGTCATAAATCTCCTGAGCTATTTTTGCCGTGTCCATACCTGTATGATGATCGTTTTCATATTCATCAAGCATTCCCACAATGCCCTCAACTGGCAGGCTCATATCAATATTGAAATCTGCGGCTATGTTCCACGGGCTGTTGAATTTGTGTGCTTCATCCGGACGTATCTTGCGTTTCAGACTTTTGATATCGGTAACGCCTGCAAGAATAACCGAACGGAAGGTGGGGACACCTTTTGAGGTCCTTGCAAGAAATCCCTC
>CACXDE010000314.1 GCA_902766305.1 uncultured Ruminococcus sp.
GTTGTTCTTGGTATCCGTCCTGAGGATCTCCATGATGAACCTGAGTTCCTTGAAAGATCAGAGGAAAGCATTATCGAAGCTGGCGTTGAAATCACAGAGCTTATGGGTAATGAGATTTACATTTACCTCAACATTGAAGGTACATCATGCGTAGCTCGTGTTGACCCGTCATCTATGGCTGAAGCCGGCGAAGATATAGAAATTGCTCTTGACGTTGAAAAGATTCATATCTTTGATAAGGAAACAGAGAGAACTATCACAAACTGATATTCTTCCATATTTCTTAGTTACTTAGAAACCATATCCCCTTCGTATGTCTTTGCGAAGGGGATTTTTTAAGGAGATGATAAAATATGTTCGACAGATCCGGAATCCCGCTTGATATTGAAAAATATACCGTTTCTACAAAAGAATTGAATTTCCGCAGAGAATTAACTGATCAGGAAAAAAGTACGCTAAAGAAAATACGTTTATATTCAGCTGTAGTTGCTGTTCTTTTTTCAGTGGTAACAATTACTGCCGGATATTTTGTATCAAGATTTATGATAAATCTCTCAGAACAGGGAGCGGGAGACGCCGAAAAAAATATACTCTATTATTCAGGAATAGTTCTTATTGCAGTATGTATAATCAATGCTCTGAGAGTAATTTTAAGAGTTATAATAGTTGATTATGGTGTTTGTGATAAAGGCATAATAGTACGTACTTTCAGAACTTCACTGCATACTCATAATGCACATGCTGCAGTTACCAATTGTGTAAGCGTATGGTTTCCGGAAACAAATCAATACTGCCGCACTGTAGAATACTTCGGCAATAATCCAATGGAATTTGATAGTCTGATTAAAGGAGAAACAGTAAATGTTTACAGATTAAGCAAAGGTATTTATTATGCCAACTGCCCCTAAGTGTAAAATTATAATTGGCAGCGATAAGTATCATCTTTGGTGAAACAAAAATGGAATAGCACAGTCCGTGATTCATAGAAGCTGCGAATTGTGAAGAAAGCAGTGCAAGACTGGCGCGGGTCCGATAAACAGAAAAACTTATTGAAAAATCAGATGATTTGTAATATAATGTCTATAGTCAGTATCTTATTGTCGTAATATGCAATTTTTTATCAGAATAGGAAAGTTTTATTATGATAATGTAGATTTTTTTAACAAACCCTTTATTTTTCTAAAAATAAAGAATATAATGTTATATGGTATAGTTTTCTGACTAATGGCAATAATTGTCAGTGAGAGAAACCTGCATATTTTAAATTATGATTGGAGTGCTTTGTGTGTCAATGAACTATGAACACCTGCTTGATAATGTAAAGAGAATACATTTTGTAGGAATCGGCGGATCGGGTATGTGTCCCCTCGCTGAGATACTCCATAATGAAGGATATGAAATAACCGGCTCTGATATGGCTGAATCTGACACGCTTGAACGTATTCGTTCTTACGGTATTCCCGTAACAATGGGACATTTCCCAGAAAATGTCATTGGCGCTGATTTAGTGGTATATACTGCCGCTGTAAAACTTGATAATCCCGAACTTGTGTCGGCTAAGGAAAACAATATCCGTGCTGTAGAGCGCTGTATCATGCTTGGAGCAGTTGTTGAGAAGTTCAAGAACTCCGTTGCTGTATGCGGTACTCACGGAAAAACAACAACTACTTCTATGCTTACCCAGATATTTACAATGTCGGATTTTGATCCTACTGCCATAATTGGAGCTAAGCTTCCATTTATAGGCGGAAACAGCAGAGTCGGCAAGTCTGATATTATAGTATGCGAGGCCTGCGAATATGTTGATACATTTCTTCATATGTGGCCGGCTGTAACAGTAATTCTTAATGTAGATGAAGACCATCTTGATTATTTCGGCACACTTGACAGAATAAAACAATCGTTTACCCAGTTTGCAGACCAGACCTCTGATACTCTTGTTGTAAATGGTGATGACGCTAATACAATGGAATGTGTTCAGGGAATGGACAAAAAAGGAAAGAAGATAGTTACCTTTGGATTTGGAAAAAATAATGATTTCCGTGCAGAAATAACTGATTTTAATGTTTGTGAGAGCTTTGATATAGTTCATGAGGGTAAAAAGCTCTGTTCTGTTACTCTCAGCGTTCCCGGTAAATTTAATGTTATGAATGCACTCGCTGCTGCGTCAGCTGCGATCACTATGGGCGTTTCTCCAGAAAAAGCTGCTGCTGCACTGGAAAGCTTTAACGGTGCTCACAGGCGTTTTGAGATACTTGGAAGACCGAATGGTATAACTGTTGCTGATGACTTTGCTCACCATCCAACAGAGCTGAGAGCTACTCTGACTACTGCTATGAGTATGGGTTATAAAAACGTCTGGGCTATATTCCAGCCGCATACCTATTCGAGGACATTTACATTCCTTAATGAATTTGCTCAGGTGCTTTCACTGGCAGATCATTGTATACTGTCAGAAATTCTGCCGGTAAGAGAAACAAACACATACAATATCTATGCAAAGGATCTTGCTGAGAAAATAAACGGCTGTGTATGGTTCAAAACGTTTGAGGAAATAACTGATTATGTTACTGAAAAAGCTGGTCCCGGCGATCTTATTATTACAATTGGCGGCGGCAATGTTTATATGTGCGCAAATATGATAATGAAAAAGCTCAGCGAAAGCTGAAGAAAAAGGCTGTGATTTGGAATTGGATAAAAGACTGAGGCTTTATGGTTTTAATAACCTGACAAAAACGCTAAGCTTTAATATATACGATGTATGCTATGCTAAAACAGAACGTGAACAGAAGGATTATATAGCATATATAGACGAACAATACAACTCAGAACGACTGACAAACATACTCTGTCAGGTAACAGAAATGATAGGTGCGTCAGTGCTTAATATTTCAAAGCAGGATTATGATCCTCAGGGTGCAAGCGTTACACTTCTTATTTCTGAAAAAGGGCTTCCCGAAAAGGTTGATCCATCATGCAATACCGGAAGCTGGCTTATAGCACAGAAGAAAGAATCTGTTGCAGCGCACCTTGACAAAAGCCATGTTACCGTTCACACATATCCTGAATATCATCCCGGCAACGCTATTGCAACCTTCAGAGTAGATATTGATGTATCTACCTGCGGTACTATCTCCCCTCTTAATACTCTTGATCTTCTTATAGACAGCTTTGATTCGGATATAATAACTATAGATTACAGGGTAAGAGGATTTACCAGAAATGAAGACGGACAAAAGCTTTTTATAGATCATAAGATAACTTCAATTCAGGATTTTATAAAGGATGAAACTCTGAAAAGATACGATACTGTTGACATAAATGTTTATCAGGCGAATATTTTTCACACTCAGATGCTTATAAAGGAGCTGGAGCTTCAGAACTATCTTTTTAAGACAGATGTGTACGAAATACCGCCTAAGGAAAGACTTGCGATATCAAACAGTCTGAGAAGAGAAATGATAGAGATTTTCAGCGGAACAAACGTTTATAACGAGGACTGATACATGAAACTTAATCAGAGCAGAGCGCCTATCTTTCAAGCGCTGAACGAATACAGAGAAAACAGAATAGTATCCTTTGACGTACCCGGACATAAACAGGGCAAAGGAAATCCAGAGCTGCTGGAGTTTTTAGGCAGGCAATGTATGAGCATTGATGTAAATTCCATGAAGCCTCTGGATAATCTCTGTCACCCCGTAAGCGTCATCAAAGAAGCTGAGGAGCTTATGGCTGATGCCTTCGGAGCTGCTCACGCTTTTTTTATGGTCAACGGTACATCAAGTGCTGTACAGGCAATGGTCATGAGTGTATGCAGCCGCGGCGATAAGATCATAATGCCAAGAAATGTACACCGCAGCAGTATAAATGCACTTATAGTATGCGGTGCAGTACCTGTCTATGTAGACCCGGGAGTGAATAAAAGGCTCGGTATACCTCTGGGGATGTCTGTCGATGCAGTAAAAAAAGCAATACTCAAAAACCCCGATGCTAAGGCCATAATAGTCAATAATCCCACCTATTACGGTGTATGTTCAAACCTTAGAGAAATTGTCAGGCTCGCCCATTCCGCCGGAATGAAGGTGCTTGTAGACGAAGCCCACGGCACACATTTTTATTTCGGAGATTATATGCCCCTGTCCGCTATGAGCGTTGGAGCTGACATGGCAGCCGTAAGTATGCACAAAACCGGAGGTTCTCTGACACAAAGCTCAGTTCTGCTGCTTGGCAAAGATATGAACCCCGGTTATGTCAGACAGGTAATAAACCTTACACAGACTACAAGCGCTTCCTATCTGCTGCTTACGTCTCTTGATATTTCGAGGAAAAATCTTGCACTTAACGGAAAGGCTATATTTGAAAAGGTAACTACCCTCGCTTCATACGGCAAAAGAGAAGTGAACAAGATCGGCGGTTTATATGCTTTTTCAAGGGAACTGATAAACGGCGATGATATTTTCGATTTTGATCCGACAAAGCTTTCTGTTCATACAAGAGATATAGGTCTTGCCGGTATAGAGGTTTATGATATTCTCCGTGACAGATTTGATATACAGATAGAATTTGGCGATATTGGCAATATTTTAGCTATAATCTCTGTAGGCGACAGTATGCTTAATATCGAAAGACTGATATCTGCTCTGTCGGAAATAAAGCGTCTTTATACTAAAGATCCTGCCGGTATGCTGGATCACGAATATATTGAACCTCATGTAGTATGCTCTCCTCAGGCGGCTTTTTATTCTGGTAAAGTACAGCTGCCTCTCGATGAAACTCAGGGAAAGGTATGTGCTGAGTTTGTAATGTGTTATCCTCCTGGAATACCGATACTTGCACCAGGAGAGCTTATAACGCAGGATGCTCTTGAATATATCAAATATGCCAAAGCAAAGGGCTGTAATCTTCTTGGAGCGGAGGATATGAATACAGACAAATTAAACATTATGAAGCAGTAAGGAGGCGGCTAAAATGGAAATGTGGTATACCGAGGAACAGACTCAGAATGTACGATTCTCCATTCGCTGTGACAAACAGAAATACAGCGCCCAGTCTGAGTTTCAGCGTATTGAAATTTTCAGTACACCGGAATTTGGAGATATTCTTGTACTTGACGACAGGATAATGATGACAACAAAGGATGAGTTTATTTATCATGAAATGATAACTCATGTACCAATGGCAACCAATCCTGACATTAAAAGCGTACTTGTTATAGGTGCCGGCGACGGCGGAACTGTAAAGGAACTGACGAGATATAAAAGTATAGAACGCATAGATATGGTAGAGATAGACAGAATGGTTGTGGATGCGTGTAAGGAGTTTCTTCCCTCTGTTTCTAACAGGCTAAGCGATCCCAGAGTTCATGTATATATAGATGACGGTCTTAGGTTTGTCCGGAATGTCGAAAATGAATATGACCTCATTATTGTTGACTCTACTGATCCGATAGGTCCGGGCGAGGGGCTTTTTACTACGGAGTTTTACGGTAACTGTTATAAAGCCTTAAAGGACGAAGGTATACTTGTAAATCAGCATGAAAGTCCCTACTACAAAATATATGCCCGTTCCATGAGACAGGCACATAAAAAAATTGTGGAGTTCTTCCCTATCTGCAAGGTGTATCAGGCACATATTCCGACATACCCATCAGGACACTGGCTTTTCGGGTTTGCATCAAAAAAATATCACCCTCTTCACGATCTGGATGAGGGCGCATGGAACAGACTTGGAATAGATACACAGTATTATAATACAAGACTTCACAAGGGCAGCTTTGCGCTGCCGACATATGTTACCAAACAGCTTATGGAAGGTGAATTTCATAGCTGATTTCAGGCATTACTAAAAAATTCGTCACCAATTTAATCTTTTGAAACTGTTTTTATAATAATGAGGAGGTCATAAAAATGGGAAAAGCTTTGATAATAGGTGCAGGCGGTGTGGCAAGTGTTTGTATACACAAATGCTGTCAGAACCCCAACGTTTTTGAGGAAATTTGTATCGCAAGCAGAACTAAATCAAAATGCGATGCCCTCAAAGAAAAACTTGACGGAGGCAGAACAAAGATATCTACAGCACAGGTGAATGCTGATAATGTTGATGAGCTTATTGCTCTTATCAATGACTTCAAGCCTGATGTTGTTGTCAACCTTGCTCTCCCCTATCAGGATCTGACGATAATGGACGCTTGTCTTGCTACAAAAGTCAACTATGTTGATACCGCCAATTATGAGCCGCTTGATACTGCCAAATTTGAATACAAATGGCAGTGGGCTTATCGTGAACGCTTTGAAAAGGCAGGTATTACTGCACTTCTGGGAAGCGGATTTGATCCCGGTGTAACCGGCGTTTTCTCTGCTTATGCCATGAA
>CACXDE010000315.1 GCA_902766305.1 uncultured Ruminococcus sp.
AAAGATGCGAACAAACTTTGGTAGACAGATTATATTTTTATATGGCAGTGCAGCACCTTCAGATACTCAGGAGCTTCTTTCAAGGTTCGGAAATTATGATCATCAGGAAGTCTTCGAAGGTGTTGGTTCTTCTTCGGAAAGCTTTGGTTTTTTTGACAATCATATAACAACCACTACAACTACTTATAAAAGGGATAGGATTATTTATGAGCAGTATAAGGGTTGTACCGTTGTTTCTGGAGTAAATGAATCAGATATAATGATTGTTAAAAATTTTGTCCTTGATATATGAATCCGTAAATTTTTTATTGGCGAATTTTTTTGGGAAAAGCTTGAAAACTGTATAAAATTACGTGCCTCATTGGATGAAGACATTGAATATGTATGATAACCCTATAGGTTCTTTTGTATATTTGCCTCATCCTTTCTTGCCTACGCTGGATTCTGTTCTTGGGTAGTTTCGAGCAAATATGAAATAGTAAATAATATCGGAGTCATTGTTGACGAAATCGTAAAAGGGAAAAGCATGGGTGGAGAATCAAAGGTCTGATAGTTTAATTTGTTGTACTGGATTTTATGGTAGATTGGTCATTGATAAAAATAGTTTTAATATGATGCTTAGTACAATTTTTATACTGATCATAAATAATCTTATCCCTTTTATAAGTAGTTGTATTGGTTGTTATATGATTGTTAAATAAACCAAAACTCTCCGAAGAAGAACCAACACCTTCAAAAACTTCCTGATGATCATAATTTCCAAACCTTGATAGAAGCTCTTGGGTATCCGAAAATGCTGCACTGCCATATAAAAAGATAATCTGTCTTCCAAAGTTTGTTCGCATCTTTTCTTCAAAAGTCGGTACTATGTTTTCACTGGATACTACAACAACAGAGTTCATGTTCTGCTTTATTTTGTTCAGAGATTCTTGTAATACTTGGTTAGTAAGAATCATACAGTCATCAAAAATCACAGTATACTGTTTATTGGAAACACCTTTGATTTCCTCTGTGAAATACAAAGCCGCAATTACGTCATCAGTTATATCAGATATATCAATATAGAATACATAATCGTCATGGATTATTCTTGAAACACTTAATTCGCTGTCAATCTTTTCCCGTGTAAGCGGCTCGACTGCATTTTTCAGCTGAATCAGTAGCGTTCTGAAATCAGCTCGACTGTTTGCTTCTGATTGTAGAGCATTTGCCGCAGTTTTCCGACCATTATGAATTGCAAAATCAATAATTTGAGTGTCTGTGTTTTCTGAAAAAGCCAGTAATGACGACAGATTAATGTCAGTTGTTTTAACTGATAAAATTTCAACAAAAGCCGTTATGTACGAATCAAGAGAATTAATATTTGTATATCCTCTGCTTACGGCCATGTTTTTGAAGAAACTTATAATGTTATTCTTCTTCATTCCGCTGAAAAAATCATACTCATTGTTTGTACTGTCCAATACAAACAGTTTACCAATCTCATCGGCCTGTGCCATATCAATAAGCAACTTTTTTGTTTTCTGGTTTTGACTAATAATAATAATTGGCTCCGATGAATTTTCGGTTGTATTTTTTACAAAACTTGCAATAATGGATGCTCTATTCTCAGCATAACCGCCATCAATCAAAAGGTTAGCTTCTGCATTTGATTGATTAAAAAAATCCAATGCACGGTATCTGTTTATTTCTCTAATATTTCTCTGGTCTTCATTATGCTCTCTAACATCTCGATTTTGAAACCATCTATCTAACATTCTTAATCACCTTTAAACTTAAATTTAAAAGGAGTTGAACACTTGTACAAATCTATAAATGCCTGTCCTGGGGCAAGGTTGTGGATATCAGAATCACATACGGTATATCCTTCGCGTTGAATGTTGCTTCCCGCAAAAGAATAGTTTTCAAATGTAGTTCCAAATCGCTCAGAAACAAACTTCCTAGTATCATAATCCACACAATTAAAACAAAAAGCATTCAAGAAACCTGCAGCAATCGATTTTGCTCTGTTTTCTCCATAATTATCGTACAACTGACTTATACATTGTAAACCTATAACTGTTTTTAATCCTCTTCCGCGTCCAAAATTTACTGCAAGCTCAAGAGCCTCACTCTGAGGCATAAGATTAATTTCATCACATATAAAATATGTACTGCCTTTGCCTACGCTGAGGGCTTCCTTTATAGCCATATCCAAAAAAAGGGAATAAATAGGGGAAAGAGTTTCTCCTATACTGACATCATATTCTAAGAATATGATTTTTCTTCCTCGTTCACGCATTATTCTTTTTATAGAGATTTGACCGGCAGGATAGTTGTTACTAAAAGGACCTATAAACTGA
>CACXDE010000316.1 GCA_902766305.1 uncultured Ruminococcus sp.
ATTTTCAGTATTATTACCTAATGAAGACGATATGGTTATTAACCAGGTGTCTGTTGGAGAAATATTTGACAAATGATAGCTTTTTCAAAACCGTTTCTGATAAATGCAAGGCAACTGCTTTACCCCCACACGGAGATGTCTGTGTGGGGGTGATGCTGTGTATTCACTTTTAAAAGTCGCAGATCACCGGCAGAATTTTATCATGCTCATTGCCGCCACAGCGCCGTCTGCGACCGCCTTTGACACCTGCAAAAGTCCGCCGATACAATCTCCTGCCGCATAAAGTCCCGGAACCGCTGTCGCCCGGTTTTCGTCAACTATTATCCTGCTGCCCTCGACCGGCGCACCGACCTTTTTAGCAAGCTCTGTACTTCCTGCCGTGCCAACAGCCGCAAAAACGCCCGACACGCTGAGCCTGTCTCCGTCCTCGAACAAAACTCCGTCAACCCTTCCGTCTCCGGTTATCTCCGCCAGCTTCCTTGTGTCACACTTTATCCCGCTGTAAGCAGAAAAAGCCGGTGTCTGCCCGTCCGTCAATATCGTCACGGATGACGCAACCGCCGCAAGTGTCTGTGCCTCATGCAAAGCGTATTCGCCTGCACCAATAACAGCAACGTCCTTCCCTCTATAGAAAAATGCGTCGCATACAGCGCAGTAGCTTACTCCCTTACCCTCAAATTCTTTAATGTTCTTTATCTTAGGAGAAGTTCTCGAAGCTCCTGTCGCTATAAGAACACAATCATATGTGTTTTTATTTCCGTCAGCCGTCAGCGCATCAAACTTCATCTCCATATTTATCTGTAGATCTATAAGCTCTGTATCCGCAAAGACCACCCCAAGACGCTCCGCATTTTTTCTGCTGTCGCTTAAAAGCTGCTTTCCCGATACAGGCTCTGCAAAACCAAAATAATTCTCTATCAGATCAGCCTTTGCAAGTGCGCTTTCTCCGTTCGTCACAACCGTTACCGCTGTCTTTCCGCTTCTTGCAAGGTAAAGCGACGCAGATATTCCTGCCGGTCCTGCACCTATTATCAATGTCTGTTTCATTTTATTCTGTCCTCTCTCATGCTTAACTATGCTGTTGGGACTGCCGCCCCAAACCCCGCCCGGGCTGCTCGCCCGGAGCTCGGCAGGGAACAAGTTCCCTGCACCTGTTATTTGTATGCTTTGTTATAGAAAACCAGCATTACTGCTCTCGCTTATTATACCACCTTCAACCCATTAATACAACCAATATAACATTTGTTATATTAACTTTATTTGTCATATAATGCAGATTGATTTAGAGCTGAATCTATGATATACTTACTTTCAGGAGAAAAATATACAGGTATCTTATCATAAACGCCCAGGAGGTTAATTTTATATGGATGATAACTACAACGGATATAATCCTAACGTCAACCCTTACAGCAACGGCGATAATCCTGATGGATTTAACAGCCAGAATAACTATCCCGGCACACCGGACAGCTACAGCAGTCAGAACAATTTCGGCAGCGCGCCAAACAGCTTCGGCGGTCAGAACAATTTCGGCAGTGCGCCAAACAGCTTCGGCGGTCAGAACAATTTCGGCAGCGCGCCTGACAGCTTCGGCGGTCAGAACAATTTCGGCAGCGCACCGAACAGCTTCGGCAGTCAGAACAATTTCGACAGCGCGCCAAACAGCTTCGGCAGCACACCGAACAGCTTCGGCAGCGCACCGAACAGCTTCGGCAGTCAGAACAGCTATATGAACAATGAACCCGGTTATGATCCGAATGCGCCGCTGTACAATCCGGAAAACGACAATTACGATCCCAATGCACCCCTGTACAATCCGGCAAACGACAACTACGATCCTAATGCACCGCTGTATAATCCGGCTGCTTCATCATTTCCGTCAAATGCAGGATTTCAGCAGAAAAAGAAAACGAGTTTAGTTGTTCCTGTTGCAATGCTTCTGCTTGTTGTCGCAATAGTGATCGTTGTTGTTATAAAGAATAATCAGACAATGGATCTTAAGGCTTTTGTAGAAACAAGACAGGGCAAGATGGAAATGTCAAGCATGGAAGAAGAAGCCAAAAGAGGAATGGACGGCACATATGATTTTGACTGGCATGTTGAGGGCAGCAACCAGTTAGTCATGGAGGTAAAATACAAAGAATATATAGATCTTGACGCAACCGAAATGAAAATGTTCACCAACATAATGGACGAAAGAGCACAATCAGTAAAAAAAGAAGTTGCTGAGTCTATAGATAAAATTATGACTACCTATCATGTTGAAGAGTTTTCTATTCTATACAATTTCAAAAACAGCAACGGACAAATGCTTTATTCCTATGAAGTATTTGTCTCCGACCTCGGTAAAACCAGTACCGCTTCGGCTGCTTAGCAAATATCCCCCTGACGGCCTGTTTGGTCAGCGTCAGGGGGATTTTTCAGCCTTTTATAGTAAACGACAATATTTTTCTCTTTTCCACAAAAGCAGCCTTACCGAAAAAGATTTCTCGTCGCTTCGCTCCTCGAAATGACAATGTAACTTTATTAATGACGTTTACAATAATTTATTTTCTGCTTTTTCAACAAATCGCTCACTTTTCACTGAAACACGCTCATGCCTGCCTTTTGCAATAAGACCTGCCTTATCATAGGCTTCAAGCTCAAAGCAATACTTCCTGTCACTGATGTCAGTAAGAACAGCAGCTGCCCTGAATACTCCGTTAAACGGCGTTGCGCTTATATGTTCTATTGATATCATAGTACCTACGGTAGTTATTCCCTCGGGAAGTGAGGGCTGTACCATCTCAAAGGCAGCCTTTTCCATAAGCGCTGCAACAGACGGTGTTGAAAGTACTCTCAGCGTTCCGCTGCCTACATTTACAGCAAGCTTGCTTTCATCTGCTATAGATTGAACTTCATTTTTCATGCCTGTTTTCAATTCATTCATTTTTTCAACCTCTTTCATCCTGAAATGTTTTAACAAATAATAACAAAAAACTGTTGGCAAAAACTTTTAAAAATGCTATAATTATTATAACATATTTTTAGCAGAATAACACCCTTTGAAAGGCTGAAATGTTATGAAATCATATTATTTTTGTAAGGAGGAACAGAATATGGCTGAAGATGCCAAGGAACAGAAAACTGTGCCTAAAGGCCGTATACATCTGCTTGACGAGCTAAGGGGATTTGCACTCATTTTTATGGTGTTTTACCATACGTGTTTTACCGTTGGTTATTTTTTCGGCTGGGAGTGGGGACGTGATATCATAAACATACTTTATCCCATAGGTCCCTATTTTGCCGGAATTTTCATTTTTATATCGGGAATATCATCAAACCTCAGTCATTCAAATATCGACAGGGGCGCACGGCTTTTCTTTATCGCATATATTGTGACCCTTGTAACATTCTTTACAGTCGGAAGTGAAAGCGCTATACGTTTTGGCGTACTTCATATGCTGTCGGTATGTATGATGATGTACGGGCTTCTGTCACGGATACTGAAATACGTTCCTATGATTGCAGGGCTTTTGCTGAATGTTATTCTTTTTGTACTAACGATTCCCGTAAGCGAGGGGAATATCGCGATACCTTTCCTATGGAAGATGTCTCTCCCCATGAAATGGTATACAACTGATTTCCTTTATCCGCTTGGATTCATAAGAAACGGCTTTTCTTCCGGAGATTTCTTTCCGCTTCTGCCGTGGATGTTCCTGTTTTTTGCCGGAGGGTATTTCGGCCGTCTTGCAGTTAAGAAAAAGCTCCCTAAGTTTACATACAAAAGTCATATAAAACCCTTGGCTTTTTTAGGAAAGCATTCACTGCTTATATACCTTTTACATCAGCCGATAATTTTCGGAATATGCAAGTTAGTTGAGATGCTTCTTCAGCTGAAAAAATAGACACTCAGGAGGAATTTGTCATGAAAAAAGATGAAAACAAGGAAACAGAAATAATAAAAGACAAAGACGAAAATAAAGAGAAAGAAGAAAAAAAAGAACCCGCTGATGAAAAAAAATCCGAACCGGATACAGCGGAAACTACCGCCGTTAAAAGTCCGGCCGACAAAAAAGCTGCACTGAAAGAAGATAAGCAGTACAGACAAGGCAAGCTTATTTATGATATAGGAACTCTGTTCATGTATCTGTATATGCTGTTGTTCGCTGTAAGGACTCTGATGCACGTTGAGATAGTAATAGGAGATACATTTGTCACCAGCTATCTGTATTTTCTCTTCGTTGTTCCGCTGATAATGATGGTAATTGGTATGTCCATCAGTGACAAGGCGGCAAAAAGACTTGAAGTAAAGGAAAACAATAAAATATGGATGGGCGTCATAGCCGCTGTAGGCATTCTTGTGATTGCTCTGTCAGTGTGTGAAATACTTATGCCGTCATACAAGGTATATGATCTGAAAACACTTACAAGTGAAAATACTAACGGTATTGTCCGTTCCGGTCAGGAGATATTAACCGCCGAATACAGAACCGGCACTATACTTAGTCCGGCACCTGTAAAAAAGCCGGGATATATCTTTGTTGACGTATACTGCAAATACGGCATATTCGCCGCAAGAAAGCAGACAGCCTCAAACAATAACGGAAGCTATGGTATAAAGCAAAGGGATAATTCTGACAACGGGTATGTACTGTGCGTCAAATCATTAGGACGTGAGGAATCGTTCCCGTTTGACTACTGATAATAAGACGGCAGGTGATAACAAAGTGAGAACAGGTATTTCTACGGGCTGCCTATACCCTATGCTTACGGAAAAATCTCTTGACGGTCTTCTTGAAAGCGGAACAAAGCTGTTTGAGATATTCCTGAATACATTTTCCGAAACAGAACCTGATTATCTGGACAGACTAAAGTATTCCTGTGACGTTCACGGTGCTGAAATAGTATCTATACACCCGTTCACGTCCGCATATGAATCATATCTTCTGTTTTCAGGCTATGAAAGAAGATTCTGTGACGGGGTAAAGCTGTATGATATATATTTCCGTACCGCAAAACGTATAGGCGCAAAATATACTGTACTTCACGGTATGCAGAAAAAATACTCTTCTATAGATGAGAAAGAATATTTCAGACGTTTTGCAATACTCCGTGATGAGGGGAAAAATTACGGCATTACGCTTTTACAGGAGAACGTATGGGAACACCTGTCAGGCAATATGGATTTTATAAAGCATATGAAGGATGAACTCGGAAAGGATGCCGGATTCGTCCTTGACACAAAGCAGGCAAGAAGATGCGGATATGATCCGTCAGAAGCCGCTGTTTTGTTCGGGGAAAATCTGCGGCACATACACGTAAGCGACTACAGCGGAAATGAACTGTGTACACTTCCCGGCACAGGAGAATTTAATTTCCGGCACTTTTTCCAGACGCTTGATGATATCGGCTACAAAGGAGATGCCGTGATAGAAGTTTATGGAAACAGCGAACATGATATCCCGGCACTTATAAAGTCAATGAATTATCTTAATAATATTTTACAAAACTGAAAGTTCAGATACAAGGAGGTCATGAAAAATGAGATGTCCGTATTGCGGATGTGAGGAAAGCAAGGTTGTCGATTCAAGACCGACTGACGAAGGCGAAAGAATACGAAGACGGCGGGAATGCCTTAACTGCATGAAACGCTTTACAACATATGAGATAGTCGAAACTACACCTCTGATGGTAATAAAGCGTGACAACTCCCGTGAACCGTTTGACCGTGAAAAGCTGACAAACGGCGTTCTGCGTGCCTGCGAGAAACGTCCGATATCTCTTGATCAGATCGATGCAGTCATTGACAAAGTCGAATCAAAGGTATACGGCGGTATGGAAAGAGAAGTATCTTCCAAAAAGGTCGGTGAGATAACGCTTGAATTTCTGAAAGAACTTGACGAAGTCGCATATGTTCGCTTTGCCTCAGTATACCGGCAGTTTGCGGATATCCATTCATTTATGGCAGAACTTGAAAAAATGCTCAAAGAAAGATGAAAGGTGATCTATATGAACAATTTTCTTAAATTAGCAAAGGACAGATACTCAGCTCGTAAATTTGTAGAAGCAGATATCCCTCAGAAGGATATTGATTCAATAATCGAAGCAGGACGCTGCGCTCCTACAGCGGTAAATTATCAGCCTGTAAAAATATGGGCTTTTTGCAGTGAAGAGTCACGGCAGAAGCTTCTCACCTGTACAAAAATGCAGTTCATAGCTCCGGCAAAGGTTATTTTTATGATCGGTGCTAAAAAGGAAGGTGCTTGGGTTCGTCCTTTCGACAGCAAGAATTTCTCTGAAATAGACGCTTCAATAGTTGCAACTCATATGATGCTCCAGATACATGATCTTGGTTACGGCTCCACATGGATAGGACATTTTGATCCTGACAAGGTTAAGGAGCTTTTCCCGGATGCCGCAGAATACGAGCTTATAGCACTTCTGCCTGTCGGTGTTATCGCTGATGACTGCGAACCTTCTCCACGTCACAGCCAGTTCAAGACTGATGATGAGCTTGTTACTGTATACTGAACAGTAGTTCTCTTGGGGGAAACCCTTTTGAAAAGGGGGGCGGGATACCCCGACAGGTTAAATATATTTATTCTTTAATCAATAAAGGTTTGTGAAAGAACCTGATTTATAGGGGGCACAGGCTCTGTGTCCCCAAACCCCTTTCCTGAAACTTTTAATTTTTCATCACTATACACGGAGTTGATTTGATGCAAAAAATACTAATAGTAGACGACGAGCCTGATATTACCACACTCATAAAGCGTTATGCCGTGCGTGAAGGATATGATGTAACCACCGTTGACGACGGAAGCAAAGCTATAGAAATCTGTAAAACAGAGGACTTTGATATAATTGTCATGGACGTGATGATGCCGGATACAGACGGGTTTACAGCCTGCCGTAAAATACACGAGACAAAGGATATACCTGTCCTGATGCTCTCCGCAAGAGGAACAGAATATGATAAGCTGTTCGGATTTGAAGTAGGCGTTGATGATTATGTCACAAAGCCCTTCTCACCGAAGGAGCTTATGGCAAGAATTAAAGTCATACTCAGAAGACACAAAAAAACTGCACCTAAAAATGAAGATACAATAAAGATACAGGGGCTGGAAATTAATCTTCCCGGACATACAGTTACTGTAGACGGAGAAAAAACAGACCTGACAGCAAAGGAGTACGGCATACTTGAATATCTTGTCAAAAACAAAGGCATTGTCCTGTCAAGAGATCAGATACTAAGCGAAGTATGGGGATACGATTATTTCGGCGATGACAGAACGGTTGACTGGCAGATAAAGCTGCTCAGGGGCAAGCTTGGTAAATACAGGGAGCATATTCAGACTATAAGAGGAGCTGGATACAAATTTGAGGATAAAAACTAAATCATTCGGATTCAAGCTGTGGTTATACTTTATGCTTTTTACAGCCCTTATATTTACCATTCTCTGGCTTTTGCAGACAGTTTTTCTGCAAAGCTTCTACAACCGTATGCTGATAAACAATACCGTATCCGCAGCCGAAAAAATAATTGACAACAGTACCCGTGAGGATATAAATGATATTATTGACGAACTGACGCATGACAATTCCCTTCTTGTTTTTATTACGGACGAGGACGGAAATTTACTGTACAGCTCGGATGAATTTAAGGGAATACATTCTAAGCTGAAATCAGAATCAATGAACAAGCCTGACCGCAAGGATAATTCCGAAAATTCTTCCACACCGCCTGATAATAAAAACTTCCGCATGGAACGCCGTGGAAACTATGATTCTCTCCCTATGATATATGATACATTTCTGGAAACGCTGAAATCATCCGGCAAAGATAATAATGAATATTATTCAGACAGTCTGTATATCTACGGATCATACATAGATTATTGCGGTGAGGATGGAAAGTCCGTACTCTATGTGAGCGCCACTATAGATACACTTGGCTCGTCCGTTACCATTATCCGTATGCAGCTTCTGTGGGTAACTCTTTTATCTCTCTTTGTAGGCTTTATATTATCGTGGTTTATTGCAAGAAGGTTTTCAAGACCTCTGGACAGTCTGTCTGAAAAGGCAAAGAAGCTTGGCGGTGAAGAATATGAGCCTGATTTCAAGAAAGGTTTCTGCATGGAGCTTGACGAACTCAGCGATACGCTTGACAAAACAAACACAAAGCTGAAGGAATCAAGAGACTTTCAGATAGAACTGCTTGCAAATGTTTCACACGATCTGCGCACTCCCGTAACGATGATAAAGGGCTATGCAGAGATGATACGGGATATTTCCTGGGAGGATGAAAAGCAATGCGGCGAGGATATTGCTGTTATAGTAAAGGAAGCGGACAGGCTTACAGTGCTTGTAAATGAGATAATGGCATATTCTGAGCTTAAATCAACAGACAGCATAGACGAATTAACAGAAATTAATCTTAGCCGTCTTGTACAAAAAGCTGCGGACAGATTTGAAACTCTCAACAAGCCCGAAGGTATTACAGTTGAAAAAAATATTGAAGAAAAAATAGTCATAAAAGGCAGCAGCGGTCATCTGGAAAGAGCGTTATACAATCTTATGGATAATGCGTTCAGGCATACGAACGAAAGCAAAAAGATTTGCGTCACACTCAAGCATGAAACAGACTCTGCTGTAATAGAAGTTCATGATTTTGGCGAAGGGATACCTGAAACCGAAATAGAACATATCTGGGACAGGTACTATACATCAAGAATGAGAAAAGGGCACGGAGTTTCAGGTCTTGGTCTTGCCATAGTAAAGCAGGTAACGCAGCTTCACGGCGGAGAATGCTATGTTAAAACAGAACAGGGGAAAGGAAGCTCCTTCTTCATCCGTATAAAAACTGAACAGTAAAAATATTCTCCCCACACTCTCATTTCATTAATGACTGTGTGGGAAGACGGTTTTTTTATATCAAAGCTGATTATTAGCCTCTGTGTACGGAAGAATGGATATTTCAAGATTGCCGTTCTTTGTACGGAGTTCATCTATGAAGGCTTTTTCCTCTGCTGTATCCTTCATTTGTATTTTGAAGGACAGACGGAACATTGAGCCCATACCTGTTGTCTTTACACCGGCATTTTCATAGTTGACAAGATAGTGCTTGAAGATATCTGTGAATGCGTCCTTGTATTCAAGAGATTCAGGAATGGTTATTTTAAGCAGCCTGTCCTCTGCCATCCTTTTATGTTCAAATATCGGCAGCAGAGATATTACCACATATATTACTGCAAGGCAAAGCAAAATTATAACACCGTAGGCTACATAACCCATTCCGAATGCTATACCGGAACCCATCGCGATAAGGATTGCTGCTATTTCATCAACACTTCCCGGTGCGCTTCTGAAACGGATAAGACCAAAGGCACTGCCCACTGCAACACCTGCGCCGATATTGCCGCTGACGAAGGTTATCACCGCTGAAACAATGAACGGTACTATTGAAATAACAAGGAAAAATCTCTTTCTTGAACGAATGCGGAAGGACATTATCCACGCAAATACTATTCCGGCAGCTATTGACGCTCCTGCCATTATAAAAAATTCTGATACTGTTACAGGTACAGAGTAAATCGAATCAAACATATGTATCTTCCTTTCAGTTTATAAATTTATATCTTTATCTGTTGACCGTTTGCTGGGCAGCTCTCTTGTATGCTTCACCGTATTTTGAAAAGCTGTTTTTGTAGATATGGCCCTTTGTAAGTATCGCTGACAGCCACAAGGGTACAGCCTCCTGTACTTTTACTTCCAGTATTGTCCAGCCCTCTTTAAGAAGAGAATTGCCGTCCATTGAAACCCTCAGATCAAGATCTTCATATCTGTAACGGGGATTGTGGTCTATTGTGAGTCTTAGATCACCGCCCGGCTGGAAGTAAGCTATCCTGTCATATATTATCATACATGCCGGGACAAGCGTCTCATAATAGTCACGGAAGGTCGTTATCTCACTGTTGATCTGACCGCCGGCGCATATATCGCCCTCATAGTCAAAGAACTTTTTCACCAGCGGTATAGTTGTACTTACTCTTCGCTTGTACACTATACCGTAAGCTTTTCTTTTCAGCTCTAAAAATACCGGAGATTCATCTTCCGCAATACCGTAAGACCTCAGTCTTATTTTCTCCTTAAAGAGCGGCTTTTCAAGAGATGTTCTTATAAGTCTGTAATCGGGTGTATCATAGTAAAGTGAAGCTATGGATGTCAGTCCGAATTTATCTATCTCCATATGCCCCTTAACGCTTTCCTTAAAA
>CACXDE010000317.1 GCA_902766305.1 uncultured Ruminococcus sp.
GGGAAATCCGCATATCGGTCACTGTTATACAACTACAGCCTGTGATTCCATCGCAAGATATAAAAGAATGCAGGGCTATGACGTAATGTTCCTGACTGGTACAGACGAACACGGTCAGAAAATAGAACAAAAGGCGGCAGAAAAGGGTATCACACCTAAACAGTATGTAGATG
Source organism: uncultured Ruminococcus sp. (assembly GCA_902766305.1). Taxonomy (GTDB): domain Bacteria; phylum Bacillota; class Clostridia; order Oscillospirales; family Acutalibacteraceae; genus UBA1213. The sequence continues at coordinate 174 of CACXDE010000317.1, forward strand.
AAATAGTTGAAATATTCAAAAAACTGTGGGATTGTATGAATATCAGCTATGACAGATATATCCGTACTACCGATGATTATCATGTAGAGGCTGTACAGAAGATCTTCAAGGATCTGTATGACAGAGGGTATATCTACAAGGGTGAGTACAAGGGTAAATACTGCACTCCGTGTGAAAGCTTCTGGACAGAGAGCCAGCTCGTTGAGGGCAAATGCCCCGACTGCGGAAGACCTGTTACGGACGCAAAGGAAGAAGCATATTTTCTGAAAATGTCGCCGTTCGCTGACAGAATAGAAAAGCTTCTTACTGAAACTGACTATCTGCGTCCTAAGACAAGAGCTGTCGAGCTTGTCAATAACTTCATAAAGCCCGGTCTTGAAGATCTGTGTGTTTCAAGAACAAGCTTTAAATGGGGCATTCCCGTTACCTTTGACGAAAAGCATGTTGTGTATGTATGGATAGACGCTTTGTCAAACTATATCACCGCTCTCGGATATGACAACGAAGCATACAGCGATTACGATAAATTCTGGCCGGCAGATGTCCATATGGTTGCGAAGGATATCATGCGTTTCCATGCTATAATATGGCCGGCAATGCTTATGGCTCTTGAACTTCCTCTGCCCAAACATCTTGCTGTGCACGGCTGGATAACCTTTGACGGCAAGAAAATGGGCAAGTCACTCGGCAATGTTGTAGATCCTTTCATGCTCAGTGAACGCTACGGTGCAGACGCTATACGTTACCATATCATGAGAGAAATGGCTCTCGGTGCTGACAGCTCTTTCTCCAATGAAATAATGATAAACCGTATCAACAGTGACCTTGCAAACGGTCTTGGAAACCTTGTATCGAGAACTGTAGCTATGGTTGAGAAATATTTCGGCGGTACGCTTCCTGCTGAAAGAGAAGCCGGTGACTTTGACGAAGAACTTATAAATGCCGCTGTATCGCTTTCTGACGCTGTTGATGAATATGTGGATAAAACTCAGCTCAATAATGCTCTTGCGGAGATCTTCAAGGTTGTTTCCCGCGCAAACAAATATATTGACGAGACTACACCGTGGATACTTGCAAAGGACGAGGGCAAGCGTATCCGTCTTGCAACCGTTCTGTACAACCTTCTTGATACCATCCGCATTATATCAACCCTTCTGTCTGCCTTTATGCCGACAACAATGCCGAAAATATGGGATCAGATCGGCGCGGCTGAAAATAGTGTAAGCTATGACAATGTTTCAAGGTTCGGTGTTCTTCCGGCTGCACTTACCGTAAAGAAGGGTGAGATCATATTCCCGAGAATAGATGTAGATAAGGAAATAGAGGAACTCAACAAGCTTATTAAACCGGCTGAAACAAAGACAGAGAAAAAGGAAGATAAAAAGCCTGAAGGTCTTGCAATGATAGGTATTGAGGACTTTATGAAGGTCGGTCTTACAGTTGCCAAGGTTATAAACTGCGAACCGATAAAGCGTTCAAAGAAGCTTCTGAAGCTCACACTTGATGACGGTTCAGGAACAGATAGAACTGTAGCAAGCGGTATTTCCGAATACTACAAGCCTGATGAGCTTATAGGTAAAAGTGTAATTGTTGTATCAAATCTTAAGCCTGCAAAGCTTTGCGGAGTTGAGAGCAACGGTATGATACTTGCTGCTGATGACGGTGACAATGTAAAGGTTATTTTTGTTGACGGTGTTGCTCCCGGAAGCAGAGTAAGATAACAATCTGCTATAAAAAGTCTATACAAAAGAGTGAAGCCGCCTTGAAGTGATTCAAAGCGGCTTCACTTTATTAAATATGTTTTTGGGGCGTAATAACCAAAATCAGGATTCAAAACCGCATATCGAAGCACACTGATTAGTATAATGCTCGATAACATCCTGAGGGGAAATTATCTTCATATCACCTGTAAACTGGAAAAGCCATCCAAGGAACGGCGGACTTATCTGTATATCCTCCGTTATACGGCAGGTATGATCGTCCGTTCTGACGATCTTTATATCAGCGCCGAACTTGTCGAACACATTACCGATAAGCTTATCGGAAAACTCCAGAGTAACCTTTCGCACAGGTCCGTTATACATCCTGAATACTTGGCTTGTCTGTGACGGCAGGGCTACACGCAGTTTTTTGGCATTATCTGATATCGGTTCGCCGTTAAGTTTGGCGTCAATATCTGTCATCCGGTCTATCCTGTAGGTCTTTATCTTACTTTCGGTGCTTTCATCATAGCAAAGAAGATAATAATGATTGTCATTAGGAGTAAGCGTAAGAGGTTCAACAGTATAACGTCTTCCATCATGACGGAATATCTTATTTCTGTTTTCATCAAGATCAAAATATCTGAAAGATATCTTTACCTGACTGTCTATTGCACGGAATATCTTATCAATATCATAAAGGGTTATACTGTCACTGACATGACGTTCATACATGGGACTGTGCTTCTCTGTAACAAGAGCTTCCTTGTCCTGACGGTCAGACATATTGATAAGAGTATCAATTATTCTGTCGGATGAGTCACCCTTAACAAATGTCAGAGAATTAATCGAATCAATAAGTATCTTTGCCGCAACTGTATCAAGCGGATAACCGTTTTCGTCGTCTGCATACTGAGAAAGCTTACTTCTTGTAGATTCCGGCGCAAGCATGACAAGCTTTTTCTTTACCTTGTTTGCATCCGTTCTGTCTATCTCATCTGTCAGCTTCAGATTATTTATGCCGTTTATTAACTGTTTCAGTTCCTTCTCAGTGAAGCTGTCAGTTTTGCCGGACTCTTTAGGTTCTGTATAATATGCGTTTCCCTTATTTGTGTTTATGACTTTTATCATGAAACTATAGTCAGGATTATCCTCTATATAAGCCGACAAGGTTTCAATATCGTCTATCAAAGTACGCCTGTCACAGGGGATACCTTCCTCGAGCAAAGCAAGACCCAATTGTTTGGTAGTGATCGCGTCCGTTTTACTTGTGTGAATTTTCAGATGATCCAGAACTCTGAGCGTTTTTATCTTCTGATTCTTTTTCCGAGCCATATACATTCCCCCTTTATGTGTAATAGTTTGTGTTCCTTATTCAATTATAAATCAATTATTTCAATTTGTCAAAAATTACCTATCCAATTTATTGTACAATCGCCAAATTTTTCCGTATTATTTAAAAATTTGTCAAATATGTACTTTTTTACCGTTATTTTATCAGCAAAATGCCAATTAATGGATTATGTTGCAAGACTTGGAAACCAAACAGGGCATTATAATACTATTCTATACAAATTAAAGTATAATTGAATATAAAAAAACCAATGAACCAATGTCCACCGGTTTTTTTAAACTATACAATAAGTTTGATATTATTTCATTATCTCATCATATGCTTTTTTCAGGGCAAATACTTTTTTAGCAACAGAATCAAACTGATCCGGAGTAAGTGACTGAGCGCCGTCTGAAAGAGCGTGTTTCGGATCGTTATGCACCTCTATCATAAGACCGTCTGCGCCGGAAGCCACGGCTGCGAGAGACATCTGCTCTACAAGCCAGGATTTTCCTGTAGCATGGCTGGGGTCGACAATAACAGGAAGATGAGACAGCTTCTTAACTATAGGAACTGCCGACAGATCAAGAGTATTTCTTGTAGCTGTTTCATAGGTGCGTATGCCTCTTTCGCAGAGTATAACCTTATCATTTCCGCCTGCCATAATATATTCAGCGCTCATAATCCATTCTTCTATAGTGTTTGCAAGACCTCTTTTCAGAAGTATAGGCTTGTCAATTTTGCCGAGCTGTTTCAGCAGTTCAAAGTTCTGCATATTCCTTGCGCCTACCTGAATAATATCAACGCCCTCAAACATATCAATATGCGCCGAACTCATTATCTCTGTAACGATAGGAAGACCTGTCGCTCTCCTTGCACCCTTAAGAAGATCAAGCCCCTCGGATTTAAGCCCCTGAAAAGAGTATGGAGATGTTCTCGGCTTATATGCGCCACCTCTGAGAAAAGCCGCTCCTGCCGCTTTTACTCTCTGTGCAACATAGTTTATCTGTTCCTCTGATTCAACAGAACATGGACCCGCCATAATACAGAATCCCCCGTCCCCTATTTTCTGTCCTGTGGGCATTTCGATAACCGTATTGTCAGGATGAAATTTGCGGTTTGCTTTTTTGTAAGGTTCCTGCACACGCTTGATATTTTCAACTATATCCTGTGCATTTACCCAATCCTCATCTACAGCAGTTGTGTCTCCGATAAGTCCAAGAACAGTTGAGCCTACTCCGTGCCATGTGTTGACGCTTACATCATACTTTTCCTCAAGCGCCGCTTTGAATAAAATCAGCTGTTCCTTTGTTGCTCCGTCTTTCAGTACAATAATCATTTTGTTTTCCTCCGAAATAATAATTTTTTTCTGTTGATAACCTCCGCAAGGATCCGTCCGCTTGATATTCTCCTATAAAAACAAAAAGACGAGATCCCAGCGGATCCCGTCAAATATGTGATAATACTTCTGTACAATCATAAATTCAAGGACGGATACCGTTTGCCGGGAGCGCACGACGAGAAAGCCCATGCAAAAAACTCACATGAACCAGCAAAAAAGTATCCGCTAAATCGTGCATACTGCTTTCCGAACACAAATATCCATCCCTTCATAGTTTTTATCAACAAACTTATACTACCACAAAAAATTTCCTTTGTCAACTTTTTTTCGCTTAGCTGCGCTACCCGTATTTGTAACCGCCTGGGTGAAACCCTTTGTTTGAAAACAAAGGGTTATCCCCCAGACCCCCTTCCTAAAAAAACTATAATTTTACACTAAGGATATCATTTAACTGTCAGCGTGAAGTCTTTCACAGCTGCTTTGTCCGTACTGTCTTTTACATTCACTCTTACAGTGTAGATTCCGGCTGCTGTCGCCTTGAATGTCACGGTTTCATCTGTCACATATGCAGTATTATCGCCCTTTACTATCTTTGTCCAGCTGCTGTCCGTTGACTTTCTGTAATAGTAAGCATATCTATATGGTTCAGAACCGCCTGATGCTTTGCCTGTAATAGTTAATGATGTATCTACAGGTACATTTGCAGAGCTGACGGAAGAAATGTTTTTAAGTTCCTGTCTTACTTTCAATGTAAATTCCTTCGTGACTACCTTATCTGTACTGTCCTTCACGTTTACTCTTATAGTATAGATTCCGGATACTGTTGGCTTGAATGTCACAGTTTCATTTGTCACATATGCAGTATTATCGCCCTTTACAATCTTTGTCCAGCTGCTGTCTGTTGATTTTTTATAATAGTAAGCATACCTATAAGGCTCAGAACCTCCTGACGCTTTACCTTTGACAGTTACAGCCGTATTTACCGGAACATCCGCAGAGCTGACAGATGAAATGTTTTTCAGAGCCGGCTTTACAGTCAGCGTGAAGTTTTTCTGAACAATGCTGTTTGTACTGTCTTTTACATTTACCCTTATAGTATATGTTCCGGATACAGCAGGCCTGAATGTCACTGATTCAGCTGTCACATATGCGGTATTGTTTTCCGTAACTATTTTTGTCCAGCTGCTGTCAGTCGATTTTTTGTAATAATAAGCAAATCTGTAAGAACCCTTTCCGCCGGATGCCTTGCCTGAAACAGTAACGGCAGTATTTACCGGTACGCTTTCCGAGCTTATTGACGATTTGTTATTCAGCTGAGTTGAATCCACAAATCTGAAACCGTTATCCTTTGCATAGCTTTCAGCGGCTGTGCCCGGTTTTCCGCATATAACCAGACTATCAATTCTATTGAACTTATCCTCTGCTCTGTCGTAATAATATCCTAAAGCACAGTTTCCGATGGACACAACGGTTGACGGAATAGTTATTTCTTTCAGATTTGTACAATTGAATATTCCTAACCCATCTATTGTTTCCAGTCCCTCAGGAAGAATTATAGAAACTATATTTGGGTTATTATCGGAAGCCAAAGCTCCTGCGGAGATATGCTTTGTTCCTCCCCGTACAGTAAGACTTAAATTTTCGTGTATTTTACCATTATAGCCGCAAAGAATATTTCCGAAGTACAGTAAACCCTCCGGCTGAGATCTTTGCCATCCGGTATTTTCAAATACACCTGCTCCCATACTTTTTATAGATTCCGGTACATTTACGCTACAAAGCTTTTCGCAGTCTGCAAATGTAAACGGTCCCAGAGCTTCAAGTGAAGACGGAAGAACAATACTTTCAAGTGAAACACATTCTCTGAACTGACCGCCAGTAAGTTCCTCATTAAATATCCTGAGATTTGAAGGCAGTGTAACCGACTTTAGGCTTTTACAGCTTTCAAATACACAGCCGCCGATTCTATTTACACAGTCAGGTATAACAACGCTTTCAATGTCTGTTTCGCTGAAAGCAAAATCAGCTATCTGTGTAACAGCAACATTATTTATTTCAGATGGAATCACCAGATTTTTTGAATTTCCGTGATATCCGGTAATAGTCAGAGTTCCTTCATCATTTGTTTTGTAGTCATACGGAGAAGAACCTATAAAAGCAATTTCATTTTCTGCTGCATATTTTTCAGCGGCGCTGCCGTATGAGCCGTAAATCGTAAATCCATCGACCTTTGCATAGGTCCAGTCCGGAACACCCTCAACATAGCCTATAGCTCTTTCACCTATGTCAGTAACGCTGTCCGGAACAGTAAGACTTTTCAGATTCGGGCATTTATAGAATGCTCCTTTTCCTATTCTGGTAACACTGTCCTTTATTTCAAAGCTTTCAAGAGAAGAACATCCGTAAAACATATAATCGCTGATTTCTGACCATCCTTCGGGAAGACGTACATTTTTCAGCTTTGTACAGTTTGTAAATGCTTCTTCTCCGATTTCCTCAACACTGTCAGGTATATACAGGCTTTCAATAACGGGATTATCTCTGAATGAAAAATTGCCGATCTTTTTTATGCCGGAATGGATATTGATAGTTTCCAGAGAATTATTGAAGCTGAGTACATTATCGGATATTTCTGTCACACCCTTCGGAAAGGTAAAGCTTCTGAGATTGCTGCACAGCTTGAAAGCACCCTCTCCTATAGCTGTTATGCTGTCCGGCAAATCAATACCTTCCAAGGATGTACATTCATTAAACGCACTGTCACCTATGTAATGCACACTATCAGGGATGTTTATTTCCGATAAATTTCCACAGTGGCCAAATGCGTATTTATCTATATACCTTATCGTGTCCGGAAGTCTTAATCCGTAAATAGAATCGCAGCACCAAAAAGCCGAATTTCCTATGCCGACAATTTTGTAGCCTTCCATTGTTTCCGGTATATAGCCGTAGGAAGGCATCTCATAGAAACCGGTTATTTCTGCTTCTTCATCGTTGATGGGATCAAGCTTTACAAAGTGTCTTTGTACCTCAACATAAACGTAATCCGCATATCCAGTAGCAGCAAATGCAGACAGCGACGGAACAAGCTCTAAGGCTGTACCTGACATGACCATACACAACATACAGGCAATTATCTTTTTGGAAATTATTTTTATCTTTCGTTTCATAAAAAACACCTCCGATTTATAATACCATGAACATTACTTAATAAGATCATTAAAAAAAGGAGAAATCAAACTCAAGAGCCTGATAATCGTAAAAAATATATTGATACCTAAAGCTACCTTACACATTTTTTCTTCACTCTTTATAGTATTAGCACCTTTGACATTTTTCTTATTCATTACAAAGGCAATTATGGAAAGTATAAGCCCCACTGGAAAAAATGCAGTTAAAAACAAACTTATTATCGCTAAAATGAATGGCGGGGCGACCTTTTGTCCTGACGGGTTATTAGCTGAAGCAGGATCAAAGAATTGATTGAACTGCTTTGGCATTTCATATGGAGGAGGCGGCGAAGCTTGTGAAAACTGAGGCGGCGCGGGATTATCAGGCGTATAGTTTGCCGGATTTACCGGAGAATAGCTGTTTGCGCTGTTAAAACTATTATGTATATCTGGCTGAGACGGTCTTGCTTCAAATGACTGCGGAGAAGGGGTTGCATTCATATCAGCGGCAAGATCAGATATATCTGTTCCGTAGTCATCATATGAATAGTCATCTCTGTCATAATCCTCAATGCTGTCATTCTCTGTAAGGCTTTTGGTTTTTGGATATGATGTTTCGGGAAATATTTCGTCAAAAGACATCTCGGTAATATTTTTGTCCATGTGAAGCCCCTCCCTTCAATCAGGTATATTCACCCGGTTCATAGTCGTAGAAGTAGTAATAGCTGTATTCATCACCGCCGTCTTCCCAGAAATCAGAATCTGATGCAGCAGTGAATAATCCGATTACAAACAATGCTGTAATTACAAAACTCAGAACGATACCAATTATAGACATTACAAGTCCCGGCATAACCAAATTACCCGGACGGCATCCCGGTTTGGATGATTCAGACCTTGCCTTTGCTGAAAAACAAATTCCGGTAATTCCAGCCCCAATTCCCAAAAAAGGAGACCAGCAAAAAACGATAGAACCTATACCGCATACAAATCCGGCAGTATTATTTATCTCTTTGGATGGTATAGGATATGAATAAGGGGACTGATTCATATTATTATCAGGATACATATTGTATTGCTGCTGTCCGTAGGGCTGCACTGGCATTTGCTGCTGGGGTGAATAGGGCTGATACTGCTGCGGGGCAGGGGCATTATACGGAGCATAGCCGTTATTATTCATGTTATTATAGCCATTCATCTGCTGATTATTTTCCGGACGGCTGTAGTAGTTATCCGGATAATTATAGTTGTCATTATCCATTTTCAGACCTCCCTCGTATTGCTTTTCTGTATACTCACATTATAAACTATTTTGCACATCATTGTCAACAATTATTGTAACTCCAGCTATCAGCCAGCGTGACGCTGGGCGCACACCAGTCTTGCACTGCTTTCTTCACAATTCGCAGCTTCTATGAATCACGGGCGGTGCTATTCCATTTTTGTTTCACCAAAGATGATA
>CACXDE010000318.1 GCA_902766305.1 uncultured Ruminococcus sp.
ATGATCAGCCGTACGTTGTTTATCAACCTTCATCAAACTGATAATTCTCTGTCATTTCAAGCCTGATTTTGTATTTTTCAGATGGCAAGTATTGTCTGAAATCTGCTAAATGTTATGATGAGAAAAATCAGCAAACTAATTAGGAGTTAGTATTAAAGGAATGATGAAAAAGATTGTTTACAGAAGCATCGGGGCTTTGCTTTCCATGGTGATGCTTTGCGGATGCGCAGCCAAAGAGAACAGCGGGGCTGTGAGTGACGACACCGAGACTTTTGCAAGTAGTACAGTGGAGGAGAGTGCCACTGAGGACGTTGCTGAGATAGCAGGCGATATAAGCGAAGATTTGCCCTATTGGAAAACCATTGGCTTGTCAGAATATGAATCTGACTATTCGCCTGTTAATACAGAGGATGAGGTAAAAGAATACCTTGGTAAAAGAGAAGAGAAAACTCTCCCTTTGTTTGTCTTATTCTTCCTTGAGGAATTTACAGATGAAAGTGACATGCAGATGTCCAAAGACTGCGCATATTATCTGACAAAATATGTTGTGGAAAAATACTCATATAATGATTTTTTGACAAATGAGTATAGAAACGAATGGCTTGCGGAAATTGGCGCTACCGTTGATTATAGATTTGATGATATAGACGAAACTATAGAAGCTTCAACGGCCGAGAAAAAAGGTTCTGCTGTTCATGTTGTATGCGGCGGTAATAAATGGATAATCCGTGATGTTGAATGGCTAAAAACTGCAGATGAAGTTTATTCCGTCCTCTACGAAACGGAAGATGGAATAAGAAAACTGTGCAAAAGAATCGCCGCCGAGTCAGAAATTTATGACGAAGAGAGCTTTAGGAAAGATGTCACAATCACCGCGACGGACAAGACTAAAATGTCTAATGCATTTTATGGGACAATAGAGCTTGGAGATCCTGTTCATTTTCTTCATGAATATGTGCATTGCACGCTTAGCTATTCCAACGAAGAGATGTGGATTATTGATGGGGTGGCCGAATACTATAGCATGGATTACCAAAATAACTATATGGATAGACATAACAGATGGGGAAAAGGTTCTCAAAAATGGTATGAGGAAGGTGTCATAGATGAGGCCGCCATGGCGGAAATTGAACAGGATGGAACCCTGGAATATGTAATGACAGCGATGGAGTACTATAAGAGATTAAGAGAAAAAGATAAGGATAATAATAGGCAGTTTTACTGTTACAAATACGCAAACGGGCTCAGTGACTTGACTTACTTTGGAACTGAAATACTTGATAATTCAAATGGAGTAATTGGATTAAGAAATGCGTACGACACGTTCTATAATACACAGGTAGTAGATAAACTTGCAAATAATCTTACCTACGAGGGAGCCATGGTTGCAGTGGCAGATCTTATTGCAAAATATGGCGTTGACAGCCTTATTTCTTCTTCCGGTTCCTTTGAAGAAGATTTTGGAATGACTTCCGACGAATACATACAGAACTACGTTGATAGCAAAGAATATATGCACTTCCTGGAAGAGTAATACATGGAAAGAGTTCCCAAGTGGGGAACTCTCAGACTGAAGACAAACCGGGTTGGTGTTAATACACCAGTCCGGTTTTCTCATATTTATTTTTTCTTTTTATTATTTCTATGATTTCAAATATAAAAGAACGTAGAAACGGTCCTAACTGGCCATTTCTGAACTTCATCTTTGCCGGTTTTTTGGGGTTCATGCATGCAAATGTAAGCCCGGTCTTCATCCTCATTCGGGCATTTCCATACATCTGTGTATATCTGAAACCGTGGTTTTCTTTTGCTGTTCCAAAGATTCGTTCTATAGTTTCTTTACGTTTGGAATAAAGATCGTGCATTCCGAGTGTATGTCTGATGTCTTCACACATTTCCATGTAAGGTTCCCAAACATGTCTTGTGATTAGCTTAACGTGATCCTTGCTCTCTGTGCATTGACGGAGATATGGACACTTATCACATATATGACCGCAGCTTTTGTACTCTCTATAACCATCCCTATTGGTCGTTACGTACGGTAGCATCTGATTGTTTGGGCAGATATAACTATCATAGTATTCGTCATATACATAATCATATTTTCTGAAAAAACCTTGCTTGGTCATGGGACGTTTGTATGGAAATAGTGGTTTTATTCCATCATCAATAAGCAGTTTAGCTATCGCAGGTGTTTTGTAACCGGCGTCTGCTATCAGAGTTACGGTATTGTTATTTTAGCACTTCCCATGTAGAGTTTTTCTTTGCTCCTACACGTTTGATATATCCCTTTTCCGACAATGCCACCAACGCTCTCTGCACAGTCCTTACCGTTTTTGAAACTCTCTCAGCTATCTCTTCGCGTGATATTGTCGGATCCTGTTTTAATACTGCAAGAACAGTCTGTTCGGTGACAGTTAACGTTCCTCCCTCTCCATAAGTGACATCATAAGTGACATCAGGAATGTCACTTATAAGCTTGCGTCTGTATATAATAAATTTAAATCCGTTACTGGTTCTTTCATATGAATACTTTACTCCTGCATCCCTACAGAGGCTGTTAATCCTTTTAAATCCACTGCCAAATTTCTCAATTGATTTAGTCAGATACAAGAGCTTTGCTATGTTTGGATTTCGCAGTTCAGATTCTATATTCCGCTTAACATATTCTTCCGGCTTGTGTTCACTTGCATAATCTCCAGGACTGTATATTGTTATCTTACCTGGGTGTATACAGATTTCATGTTGCGTGCGTCCATCATAAATGGCGTGAGCAAAACTGTTAGCCAACGCTTCGCGAATAACTGCTTTCGGAACTTCCGGAATCTCTTCTCTCTCAAAACCAGTAATCTCACTTCTCCAACGGATGTTCTTTAAAATATAATCTTCGGCGATTTGCATAAGATTATAGATATTATCCTCAAAAACC
>CACXDE010000319.1 GCA_902766305.1 uncultured Ruminococcus sp.
ATCTTCTGTATGAAGCTTTCGGCTGGGAGATACCGACATATATACACCTTCCGCTTATCATGGGCAAAAATGACGACGGCTCTATTTCAAAGCTTTCAAAGCGTCACGGCGCAACAAGCTTTGAAGACCTTGTAAAAGCCGGATTTTTGCCCGAAGCTATTATAAACTATATTGCGCTTTTAGGCTGGGCGCCGAAGGATAACAGGGAAATGTTTACCCTCGCAGAGCTTGCAGAGAATTTCTCGATTGACGGTATAAGCAAGTCCCCGGCTGTATTCGATTATGACAAGCTTGAATGGTTCAACGGTGAATACATAAAGGCAATGACAGTCGAGCAGTTTGCAAAGACCGCCGAGCCGTATTTTAAACAGGCTTTGGGCGACAAGCAGTTTGATTATGTAAAGCTTGCGTCCATTTTACAGCAGAGGACAACAAGGCTTACTCAGATACCGGAAAAGATAGCATTCTTTGCAGAGCAGCCGGAATATGAAAAGGAAATGTTTGTCAATAAAAAGAGTAAAACAACCCTTGATAATGTCCCCGGACTTCTTAAAGCAGGCATTGAAGCGCTTGAAGCACTTACAGAGTGGAATCATGATACAATACATGACTGCCTTATGGGTCTTGCCCAGAAGCTTGAGGTCAAGAACGGCACTGCAATGTGGCCTGTAAGAATCGCCGCATCGGGCATGACCGTTACCCCCGGCGGTGCAGTTGAGATTCTCGACATTTTAGGCAGAGAAGAGTCAATGAAGAGACTTTATAAGGGGCTGGAGAAGCTCTGAGTTTAAATCTATAAGCTCAAAGCTCATTATTAACCTCTCTGTCAGCTGACATCAGCGTTAGCACCCCTTAGCAAGGGGAAACAAGGTGGCACCCCAAGATTTTTGAACAGAACTCCTTGCCTCTCCTGAAAGGAGAGGTGGCACGGCGTAAGCCGTGACGGAGAGGTCAATTTCACGGATTCAGGTAAAACTAAATACTTTAAGGAGAAAAAGAAAATGGCAGAGGAAATTAAAACGGCGGAAAATGCCGGCGGTAATTTTATTGAAAATTTTATAATCGAGGATACAGCAGAGGGCGGAAAGTATGAGGGTAAAAAGGTGCATACCCGTTTTCCCCCTGAACCTAACGGATATCTGCATATAGGTCATGCAAAGGCAATCTGCATAGACTTCGGTATGGCGGAAAAATTTGGCGGTATCTGCAACCTCAGAATGGACGATACAAACCCGACAAAAGAGGATATTGAATATATTGACGCTATCAAGGAGGATATAAGCTGGCTGGGCTTTCACTGGGACGACAGATTCTATTTTGCGTCAGAGTATTTCGAGCAGATGTATGAATTTGCAGTGGAGCTTATAAAGAAGGGTCTTGCCTATGTCTGCGAGCTTACCCCCGAGCAGATGAGGGCAAACAGGGGCGACCTTTCTACTCCGGCAACAAGCCCCTACCGTGACAGACCGATAGAGGAAAGCCTTGATTTATTTGAACGCATGAAGAACGGCGAATTTGAAGAGGGTACAAAAACACTCCGCGCTAAAATTGACCTTGCAAGCGGAAACTTCAATATGCGTGACCCCGTTATCTACCGTATCAACAGGATACCCCACCACAGAACAGGTACTGACTGGTGCATATATCCGATGTACGACTTTGCTCACCCCATAGAGGACGCAATAGAGGGTATTACGCATTCACTCTGTACTCTTGAATTTGAAGCCCATAGACCGCTGTATGATTGGGTAATAGATAATATTACAGCGCCGGCAAAGCCGAGACAGATAGAGTTTGCAAGGCTTGGTATAAACAATACTGTAATGAGCAAAAGAAGGCTTCGTCTGCTTGTAGAGGACGGATATGTAAACGGATGGGATGACCCGAGAATGCCTACTCTCTGCGGTCTTAGAAGAAGAGGCTATACGCCTGCTTCTATCCGTAATTTCTGCGAGAAGATAGGCGTTTCAAAGACAAACAGTACCGTTGAATACAGCTTCCTGGAGCATTGTCTGAGGGATGATCTTAACATGAACGCAAAGCGTGTTATGTGCGTTACAGACCCTGTAAAGCTTGTTATCACTAACTATCCGGAGGGTCAGACAGAAACCTTTGAAGTAGAAAACAATCCGAACAGGGAAGAGGACGGCATGAGAACCATTACCTTCAGCAGAGAGGTATGGATAGAATCAACCGATTTCCTTGAAGAAAAGATAAAGGGCTATAACCGTTTCTATCCCGGAAATGAAGTTCGTCTTAAATCCGCATATATTGTAAAATGTACAGGCTGTAAGAAGGATGAAAACGGCAAGGTTATTGAAGTTTATGCAGAATATGATCCGCAGACGAGGGGCGGAGATACTCCCGATGGAAGAAAGGTAAGAGGTACTGTACACTGGGTAGATGTAAACAACTGTCTTGACGCAGAAGTCAGACTGTACGATAATCTGTTTACTGATCCTGAGCCGGATGTAGGGGATAAGAATTTCCTTGACTTTATCAATCCTGAAAGTCTTGTAGTTCTCAAAAACTGCAAGATAGAAAAATCAGTCGAGGGCGCGCAGTGTCCTATGAGCTATCAGTTCATGCGTCTTGGATATTTCTGCATTGACAAGGACAGCAAGCCGGATGCTATGATATTCAACCGCTGTGTATCGCTAAAGGACGGCTTCAAGAAAAAATAAAAGGGGACAAACATAATGGGACTGCCGAGAATTAAGCTGAAAAGAAATCTTGCGCTTGCGCTGTTTATACTTGGGGCGGCATTTTGCGTACTCCCTGAGCTGGCAGGCATTGGCATGGTTTCAGCAAAGCCGTTCATAAAAAGCATTGTGGATATACCTCTACCTGATATGGCACTTGTTCCTCTTCTGTACTGTATACCTTCTGTCATTATCGGACTGTGTACAAAACGCAATTACAATGCCGCAATATACGGGGCTTGTCTCGGTCAGTGTCAGCTGCTCTTGCCGTTTATATTGTTTTTCCTGCTTACGCCTGACGGTGATGCTCTTGAAGCTCTCTGGAGAATCTTCTGCGGAATACCGCTTACTGCTTCCATCGCCGGAGCAGTCTATTCCGTCAAAAAGCTTCTCCTCAGCAAAAAGAGTAAATAGCTCAGAGCTAAGAGTGCAGAGTTCAGAGTGCGGCATATCAGACTTTATCCTTCTTTTGTTGTTTCAAGCACTCCCCTATGTTTTTATGTTCAGCTGACAGCAAATTAAAAGTGGAATTGGATGAAAATAAGGGGGCATATAACTCCTAACTCCTAATTCCACACTCCACACTAATAAAGGGGGTTTTATGTATGAAAAATACAAGCGCAATAATCCTTGCCGGCGGCGAGGGAAAAAGAATGAAATCAAACCGCCCGAAGGTACTAAGCGAGGTAAT
>CACXDE010000320.1 GCA_902766305.1 uncultured Ruminococcus sp.
CAGCCTTTTCAAAAAAGGTATACTGACGCTTGCGCAGGCTGCCGAGGAAGCCAAAATGTCGCCGGAGGAGTTTCAGCGCATAGCGGCGGCGCAGCAGTAAAAGATCGGTCCTTTATCAAAAATGGGGCTTGAAGCCCCAAAAAGTTATCCGCACAGGAAGCGTTATTGCTATCTTGTGCGGATTTTTTACGCATCGACTATATCCTTGTTCAATCATTCATCAGTTTTGGGGCTTGAAGCTCCAAAAATAAGAAAGATCGCCGCAGTCCTGCAATATCATTCTGATCTGCAAGGCTGCGGTGTTTTTGCGTAGATGAATATTTCACCTACTGCCAAAAGGCAAAACTTGACTTGATTGTGATTTTTGACGAAATGGTTTCAAAGTTGAAATAATAATTTGCGAGCGTTGTAATGATTTGCAAAAAGGGTATTGTGATATTATCTGAATGATGCTATAATAATCATAATGAATGGCTCGAATTTGTTTGGCTGTATAGGGCTCTATTCCGATTTTTTGTACTGCCAAACAAAAACAGCCGAAAAAATTGTTTAGGAGGTAGATGATTATGAAAAAGACTTTCAGTAAGTCTATGGCGTGGGTTTTGTCGGTGGTTATAATGATTGGAATGTTTGTGATTGCTCCGATGACGGCAAACGCTATGACAGAAAGCCAGTTTAATGAAAAAATAGCAACACTTAAATCAAAATATCCTCATATGTCTGTTTGGGGAGATAATACTTACTATGAAAACGGTGTTGCGAAGGCATGGCAATGTCATGGCTATGCATGGCAAATTGCATACGAAATGTTTGGCTCATCCCAATATACACCCAATAGTGGCTGGACTCAATCATATTCTATGGGAACAATTTGTGCAGGTGATGTTGTCAGAATCCAAGGAGATACTCACACTATTTTTGTAACAAAAGTCACAAGTGACACGGTGTACTATACTGATAATGTTGACTTTACAGGATATAGCCAAACTTATACTGGTTATCACGTTAGATGGGATCAGACATACTCATTATCTTCATTGTCTGGAACATTTACATATAAGTGGCACTTTAACGGAGGAGACCCTATCCCCACAGACACAACTGCTCCTACAATAAGCAATTTACGAACGGAAAATGTTAGAGGCAGTTCTTTTACGATTAAATGCGACTTATCCGATAACGTTGGTGTCACAAGAGTGTGGTTGGTAATATACGGTCCGAACGGTGAAAAGCAGTTTGGAGTCTCTGCATCAAACGGGAATTTTTCATATACTATAAACACTTCAGAATATGGCGGTGAAGGCAATTATGCTTTTCATATATATGCTTTTGATGCGGCAGAAAATAGTGCAAAAGCAGTAGTCGAAAATATTATTGCTGTTTCTGACACTATTGCTCCAACAATTTCAGATGTAAAGACAGTTAATGTTTCTGGAAAATCCTTTACTATTCAATGTCAGCTTTCCGATAATGTTGGTGTTACAAGAGTATGGTTAAACATCTACGGTCCGGGTGGTTCAAATGGATATGGATTAGAAGCCTCAAATGGATTATTCTCTCATACAATCAATACAGCCGATTACGGCGGTGCCGGTGATTATTCTGTTCACATTTACGCCTTTGATTTAGCAGGAAACGAAACACCAAGCGGAATCAGTTTTCAGGCATATAGCGATACCGAAAAACCTGTCATCTCTAACGCAAAAGCAGTAAACTGTTCTGAAGAATCGTTTACTGTACAGTGCGACCTCTATGATAATATAGGGGTAACAAGAGTATGGCTAAATATTTACGGACCGAGTGGTTCGGACGGATACGGACTGGAAGCTTCAAGCGGATTCTTCTCACATACAATCAATACATTCGATTACGGTGGTGCGGGTGACTTTACAGTACATATTTATGCTTTTGATGCAGAGGGAAATGAAACACCTTGTGCAATAAACGGTATTAAAGCATATGTGGATTATAGTATTTCCCCCAAAAAAACAGCAGATTTTAACGGCCATACTTATGAGTATTATGATTATCCGTTAAAATGGTTTGATGCATATAGATTTTGCGAAAAGAAAGGCGGACATCTTGCAACAATTACTTCAGCAGAGGAAGATAACTTTATTTCTGGATTGGTCGAGGATTATTCAGTCTGGGTCGGCGGAATAACATTTGATAACAGTCCGTGGATGTGGATAACAGGGGAAGCTTTTGCTTATATGAATTGGGGCTGGAATCAGCCGGATAATTATAACGCTTCTGAAGACGCATTACAATATGTTTATGATCAGGGAACAATATATTGGAACGATGCGCCGAGAGATACAACACTGACTTTTATTTGCGAGTATGATAATACAATCGATGTATCAAAATATACTCCTGCATACAAATTAAACTATAATGGTCATGAGTACTGGTACTTTGAAAACAGGGTCGATTGGCAGACTGCTAAAAAAATCTGCGAAGAAAAGGGAGGTTATCTTGCTATACCAAACGATATAAATGAAAATGATATGATACTCTCTGGCTTAAAATGCACCTCGAATACATTGGCGTGGATAGGAATTTCGGATATAGAAAACGAGGGCGTTTGGAAAGATGTTAAAGGGAATGTAATCCAATATACAAATTGGTCTTATCCTCAGCCTGATAATTACGGTGGCAGAGAAGATTACGGGCATATGTACGAAGATGGAACATGGAACGATGCGAATTGTGGATGCAATTGTTGTAACAATGTTGGTTTTGTCTGCGAGTTTGATGATCTTTGCACCGGTTCGGGACACGACTACAAGCTGACAAGTCAGACGCCCGCTACCTGCACAACTGACGGTAAGAAGGTTTACAAATGCAGCAAGTGCGGCGACACCAAAACAGAAACCATAAAAGCAACAGGTCATAGCTACACTGAAAAGGTAGTTGCGCCGACCTGTACGGAAAAAGGCTATACTCTCCATACCTGTACAGAATGCGGCGACAGCTATAAGGACACCTACACTCCTGCAAAAGGTCATAAGTACACCGAAACCGTAGTTGAACCTACCGCAACAGCACAGGGTTATACACTTCATACCTGTTCAGAATGCGGACATTCCTACAAGGACAACTATACTGCAAAGCTGATTACAAACAACTCTACCCTTTCCGCATCAAGCATTGTTAAGGGCCAGAGCGTTACTATGACGGCAAAGGCAGTCGGCGGCACTTCTCCGTATAAGTATGCGTATTTATACAAGACCTCAAACGGCAAGTGGTCTGTACTCAGAAACTACAGTACAGCTTCATCTTATACCTTCAAGCCAACAGCCGCAGGCAAATACACCTTAATGGTAAGA
>CACXDE010000321.1 GCA_902766305.1 uncultured Ruminococcus sp.
ATCCTTTCAACTGCCAACCTGCCTATAATAGGCAGCCTTGTAAATCTTGTGTACGGCGGCAAAACCCCGTTTACTGCTGAGATCTATTTTGTCAATCTGACAACTAAGCTCGATATGTTCTGGGGTACGACTGACTCTATACAGCTTATTGACCCTAAGTATTATGTGAGACTTCACATCCGTGCTTTTGGCCAGTTCGGAGTAAAAATAGTAGATATACCGCAGTTCCTGCGTGAACTTATCGGTTCGCTTGGCGATTCAGCTGTAAAATACAAGGCTGTTACTGAGTTTTATAAAGGAATGCTCAACACGAAGATTAAAACGATAATTTCTGATATCATAATAAATCAGAAAATATCTGCTCTTGAGATCACTCCGAAGCTTGAAGAAATATCTCAGACTGCTTACAACAGACTGAGACCTGATTTCAATAAATACGGTATAGATATCACAAACTTCTATATCCAGTCCGTCAACTTCCCGGATGAGGATATGGATCAGATAAACCATATACTTGAGGAACGTGCCGCTTTTGAAATAATGGGCGACAACAGATACGCTACAAAACGTTCCTTTGATGTATACGAAGGCGCTGCCAACAACTCAAACGGTGTGGCAGGAGCTTTCTTAGCAGGCGGAATGGGATTCGGAATGGGCAACGCAATGGTGAAACAGCCCATAAGCCCCGTAGAGCCGGTCATGGAGGCAACCATCAATTGTCCCGGCTGCGGCAGAGAAAACAAGAAGGGAATGAATTTCTGTTCATACTGCGGCGGATCTCTTAAAGTGAAAAAGATAACCTGTCCTCAGTGCGGCACAGAGCTTGAAGAGGGAGTCCGCTTCTGTAACAACTGCGGAACACCTCAGGGAAAAAGAGTATGCAGCTGCGGTGCGGAGCTTCCGGTCGGAGCAAAATTCTGCACTAACTGCGGCGCAAGACAGGAGGGTTACTGATGAGTAAACGAGGTTTTTCTTTCAGCGGACTGTTGTTGTCCGGTTTGTTTGCCGGTATCGTCGGTGTTCTTTGCTTCGGAATATTTGATATTCTGTCACAGCCGTTTTTTGAAGCAAAGATTGTGTTTATGGCTGTTAATGTACTTATCGTTATTATTATGTCATGCTTCAGCAGAGAATTAGCCTACAAACTTACTGTACCAATGTTCACGGCAATTGCTGCTTCTACAGGTATTTATACCATAATACAGTTTGCCGGTTTTGTTGTTTTCAGTTTCCTTGGAGCAGCTGATCTGAACCTCAGCAACTGGTACATTCTCTTCCAGCTTGTTCTGCACCTGATTTACTTTGCGGTCATTATCCCCATAGGAAAAGCCGGACGCAGCATAGCAGAAAAGGATAACAAAGCTGAATAGCTCTGTAATTTTTATGTTATTCTTGAAATATTAACACAAAGGAGTAGTTTAAATGTCGAATATTACTTGTCCGCAATGCGGCGCACCTCTTGCAGCAGGTGTGACAGAATGCAAATACTGCGGTGAGATCATACCGGCTTCTGCTGTTCCGCAGCAGGTTCAGCCTCAGTATCAGCAGCCGCCACAGCCTCAGTATCAACAGCCTCAATATCAGCAGCCGTATCAGCCGCCTTACAACCCGTCCTACCAGCCTGTAAACGGTGTTGATCCGTCATGGCCGATCAGAAACAAGGTTACTGCCGGTCTTCTTGCTATCTTTCTGGGCGGTATCGGTATACATAAGTTTTACCTGAGCAAGCCTGTTATGGGAATACTTTATCTGATATTCTGCTGGACTTATGTACCTGCTATTCTGGGTCTTATAGAGGGAATTATATATCTTACCCAGAGTGAGATTGATTTCCAGACAAAAAATAAGGTTCGGCTGCAATGAACTATAGTAAACGACAAAAGTTTCCCCCAATGTCATCCTGAGCGTAAGCGAAGGATCTTTTTCACAAAAGCAACGTAATCGGAAAGATTCTTCGTCGCTGCACTCCTCAGAATGACAGGGAGGAGAAATATTTTTCAGGCTGACAATAGGACTTTATAAATGGCGTTTACCATATTATTCAGTAATATCTTTTAGCTAAAAACACTATCACCGGACAATACCTGAAAAGGTCATGTCCGGTGATATGTTCGTATCTGCATTACTTACAATACTGAAACAATAACAGATTTATCTTACTTAAAATTCTTCCTGCTGTGTATTTCTGTTTCTTATTGGTAATATTTTATAAAAATATATAACTAACTTTGTCGTCTATGATGAACATATAATAGAAAAAAAGTTGACTTTAACCATTTAAAGTGTTATACTGTATAGGTGTCATATCAAAAGAGATAATTGGTTTTCATAGTTTCATAAACTCAGCTGTTGTCTCCAAGTATCTTCTCTGCATTGCGGAAAAGAATAAGATCTTTTTCACGGTCACTGATACCACTAAGTGAAAGGAAATGCTCAAGATAAGCTTTCTGGTCATTCCATGGACAGTCCGTAGCAAAAAGTATTTTTTCCGCACCATGTTTTTTTATTACGGAAACAACATCATCATCGTTTGTTTCACAAAATGTCATCAGAGAAGAAAATGAACAGCTGATATCTATATAGCAGTTTGTTCCGATAAGGTATTTTTCAACATCCTTGTGTACGTACATACCTCCCAGATGGGCAAAAATCATAAAAGGTTCGATTTTGCCTGTGACAGCAAAAACCCTGTCAAGAACAGCCCTTCCGCGCTGGGGAGTACAGTGTATGACATTAAACGCCGGATCAGCGCCGGAATGAGTGACTACCTTTAGTCCCTGCAAAGCGCATTCGGTGATTATGTTTATGTACCTTTCATCATCAATAAAAGTATCTGTGTAATCCGGATGAATCTTGATTCCCTTGAAGCCCTGCTGATGGAGAAATAATATTTTTTCATGAATATTTTCATCGTCGGGATGTATTCCTCCAAAGGATACCAGATTACTATAATTGTCGTTTATGCCTTTGGCAAATTTATTGATGGTGTCAAACTGACCCTTGCGTGTTGCAACCGGCAGGATAACAGATTTATCAATACCTGCCGCTGTCATGCTGTCAAGCAGTCCTTTAAGCGTACCGTCGGTATGTGCGTCAGCATTCTTCGCGCTTTTCACAAGAGCGGCTATAGTTTTAGCGGCTATTTTGTCCGGGAATACATGTGTATGAAAATCTATTACCATTTTATATCACCTTGTACAAAAGGAAACACTGTGTTTCCTTTAATATAGTTTATAGTATGTGCTGTAACAATATAACACATATTATTTATAAATATTTTCTTTGAAAGAAATAAGAGCCAATTATATCTTTGCAATTTTTCACAATAACGATATAACGCTTTTCTTTGAAAGAAAGAATAACACAAATGGAGGAATCTCAATGGATATGTTCATCAAAGTCCTGTTCCTTATCGTTTTCTTTGCTATAATGATAGGTGTCGGCATTTACTGCCGCAAGCAGGCAACAGACGTA
>CACXDE010000322.1 GCA_902766305.1 uncultured Ruminococcus sp.
ATTACAGAGGACGATCAGAAGGACGGCGAAAAGAAGATACAGAAGAATACAGATAATCATATCAAGAAAATAGAGGAAATGACTGATAAGAAGCAGAAGCAGATAATGGAGATCTGATTTAAAGTTTTGGTTGTTTTTTGTGGGGTATAATCTCCACAAAAAACAACATAAATAATGTGCTATAATTGATATCTGAGAATATATAGTATTTGGTATGTATTGTCCGATTTTAATTAAACAGAGGTGACTATTAATGATTGATGCTAATTCAGGACTTATAATACCTGAACATGTAGCCATTATTATGGACGGTAACGGAAGATGGGCAAAAAAAAGAGGACTTCCGAGAAGTGTAGGACATCAGTTCGGGGCGAAAAACTTCCGTAAGGTTACACGATATATCAGTAAGACAGGTGTAAAGTACCTGACTTTATATGCTTTTTCTACCGAAAACTGGAAAAGACCCTTTGAAGAGGTCAGCGCCCTGATGGGTATTTTCAAGCAGTATCTTATCGACTCTCTTACTGATTTCAAGGATGATGATATAAAGATCGTTTATATCGGAGACAGAAATGGTTTTGATCCGGCGATGAAAAAGCTGATAGATGAATCAGAGGATAACGCTAAGTACAGACAGGGAATGCAGCTTAATATAGCTATGAATTACGGTTCAAGGGATGAGATACTGAGAGGTGTAAAGAGCATTGCTAATGATGTAAAGGAAGGCAGGCTTGACCCTGATTCCATTACAGAGGAAACAATTTCCTCACGTCTTTATACAGGAGGAATGCCTGACCCGGATCTTATAATCCGTACCGGCGGAGAATTTCGTCTCAGTAATTTCCTGCTGTTCCAGTCTGCTTATTCGGAGTTTTATTCTACCGAGGTGTTGTGGCCCGATTTTCACGAGGAGCAGTTTAACGAGGCAATAAGAGTGTTTAACCAAAGGAACAGACGTTTCGGAGGTGTGTAAATGAAACAAAGAGTATTGTCAGCATTTGCAGTAATGGGAGTAATAGGTGCGATAGTGATACTCAGCTTGTTTTTCCCAATATGCATTGATCTTTTTGTTTCCCTTGTTTGTGCTCTTGCTGTGTTTGAATTTTGTAAGGCAATCAGGACATTGAAGATGGTACCGATAAGCTTTCCGAGTATGGCATTTGCTTTTGTTTATCCTATGCTGTCCGTATTCGGGGTGTCATATCTTATATGTTATGTATACACGATAATCATGCTGTCGGTGATAGTTTTTTGTCACAGTAAAATATCATTCAAGGATTTTGCATATACCTTCAGTATGACGGTAATAATTACTGTTTCGCTGACATCCATAGTAAAGCTCAAACAAATCGATGTGACACACTCTACTATGTTTCTGGTGATGTCTATGGCTACACCGTGGCTTAATGATGCCGGAGCGTATTTTGTGGGTGTACTTGCCGGTAAGCATAAGCTGTGTCCGAAGATAAGTCCCAAAAAGACGATCGAAGGCGCTGTAGGCGGTGTAGTTGTATGTGTTATAACCTCGGGTATAGCTTATTTTCTTTTTGAATGGCTTATTTATTCTGATCTCAGGATAAATTATGTAAATGCAGCTGTTATTACTTTTGCAGGTGCTTTGCTGTCGATAGTGGGCGATCTCAGCTTTTCAGTTATAAAACGCTCTTATGCTGTAAAGGATTACGGTGATCTTATACCGGGACACGGAGGTATACTTGACAGGTTCGACAGTGTGGTTTTCTTTGCGCCGTTTCTGTACATTATTTCAGAATATCTGCCAATTGTAGTGAAGTAGCTTAGAGTTCAGGGTTCAGAGTGCAGAGCATGGCACATAAGACTTTATTATTCTTTTGTAGTTTTAAATACAGATTTCAGATTTATACGAAACTAAAAAGTACAAGCTCTGAACTCTGAGCTCTTAGCTCTGAGCTTTTCGGCTGCAGGTTCAGCGTACCGGACAAAATACTGGATTTGATATGATATAAATTGCACATTGTACATTGTTATAAGGACAGGAGTGAAAATATATGGCTAAGGCAATTTCCGTTTTAGGTTCTACAGGTTCGATAGGAACTCAGACTCTTGATGTTGCGAGAATGCACGGTCTTAAGGTCACAGCCCTGACTGCCAATTCAAATATAAAGCTTCTTGAAAAGCAGGCAAGGGAGTTTATGCCGAAGATGGTCGCCGTGCTTGATATGGGTGCTGCGGCACAGCTTAAAATTTCGCTGAGCGACACCAATATAGATGTGTTCTGCGGCGAGGAAGGTATAAAAAAGGCAGCCCAGGAAGAAAGCTGTGATACCGTTGTAAATGCTATTGTAGGAGTTGCCGGACTTCTGCCTACTCTTGCTGCAATAAAGGCCGGAAAGAATCTGGCACTTGCTAATAAAGAAACTCTTGTTGCTGGCGGAAAGCTTGTTATGAAGGCTGTAGAGGACAACAATGTGAAGCTTTATCCTGTTGACAGCGAGCATTCTGCGATTTTTCAGTGTCTACAGGGCTGTCCGGATGGGGCGCTGAAAAAGGTTATACTTACAGCCTCCGGAGGAACATTTTTCGGAAAGACAAGGGACGAGCTTGAAAATGTAAGTGTTAAACAGGCTTTAAGTCATCCTAACTGGGATATGGGCGCAAAGATCACGATAGATTCATCTACAATGATGAACAAGGGTCTCGAAGTTATAGAGGCTTCATGGCTTTTCGGATGCAGTGACAAGGATATAGATGTTGTGATACACAGGGAAAGTATTATTCATTCCATGATTCAGCTGAAGGACAATGCTGTTATAGCACAGCTTGGTGTTCCGGATATGAGGATACCGATACAGTATGCTCTGACGTATCCAAAAAGACTTCCTTCACCGACAAAGGAGCTTGATATTTGCCGGATAGGGAAAATGAGCTTTTTTGAGCCTGATTACGATACATTTGTCTGCCTTGCTGTCTGCCGTGACGCATTGAGAAGGGGCGGTTTGTATCCTACTGTAGCAAATGCGGCGAATGAAGCGGCTGTTGATATGTTCCTCAGAGAGCAGATACGTTTTCTTGATATCGGAGATATTGTAAGCGAAGCTGTTGGCAGCTTCTGTGATGATAAAAAAGATTTTACACTTGAGGATATTCTTGAAGCTGATAAGCAGACAAGGGCAAAGGTAAGGGAAAAATTCGGTCATATTTCTTTATGATGTGATCTTCAAAAAGGTAAATTGTCAGGGAGATGATTACAATAGAAGGCGTACTGCTTGTAATAATTGGTGTTTTGCTTTTTATGCTGATAATATTTATCCATGAGGGCGGTCATTTTGTGTCAGCTAAGCTGTCAGGAGTAAAAGTAAATGAGTTTGCTCTTGGTATGGGGCCAAAGCTGTTTTCTTTCACAAAGGGAGATACCGTATATTCACTCAGGCTTTTTCCGATAGGCGGATTCTGCGCTATGGAAGGCGAA
>CACXDE010000323.1 GCA_902766305.1 uncultured Ruminococcus sp.
ACAAGTCTACAGTTATAGTCAATACTGATATAATTATTACAATGAATTTGTGCAAAAACTATAGACTTGTACAGTAATTTTACACTTAGATACTTTTACGCATTCAAGTACCTATATTCCGAACATCTCCATAGCTGCAATATATCTCAGCTTATTTATATCTATCAATTCTCTTCCGTAGGCATCTATAAAACGCTCCGTATATCTGTCTGTTCCAAGATTATATTTCAATGTCCATATTCCCCAAAGAATATCAATGTGACGGTCAGCTATACCGGCACTTATAAGATCTACAAATCCGGAAAACTGCCAATTGTCAAGCATAATATTCGGCAGACAATAATCTCCGTGAATAAGTGTATTTTTTTCGATACAATCCATTCCTTCTTTTGCAGCCTTCCATGCTTCATCATAGGACGAAAATTCCCACATTCCTTCAAACAGATCATTTTCATATTTTCCGCTTGAATATCCTCTCAAAACAGCTTTTACATAAGAATCTCCACGATCCGTAACCGGACAGCCTTCTGTAGACCGGTTATGCAGCATACGAAGATTCTCTGCTAACACATCACACAGCTTTCCAGGTCTGCTCAGATAGTTTTTGTCAGTACAGTCTTCACCTGATACTTTTTCTGTAATCAAATAGTCACGGTTTTTGGTATTCATATACATAACTACAGACGATGTCAGACCGAGTGAATGAAAATATCCGTGCATTAGAGATTCAGAATTCAGGAATCCCGAAGCAGCTTCTTTAAGATAATAACCCTTACCCTTATCTATATAGTACACCCTTGATTCTTTGGAACAACTGCTGTCATAAATATCTGCACCCTTCAAAAAGGCAGAAATATCATAAGGAAACATTTCCGTATCTATTTTTATCTTTGTTCTTTTCATAAATATATTTCTCCTGTTGATATCAAATTTTAGCCAGCGGATTAGCGTTAAGCCCCTTCTGAATCTGATCGTCTGCAACATGGGTATAGATCTGAGTTGTTCCGAGATTTGAATGTCCAAGAATAGCCTGTAGGGTTCTGATATCTACCCCACCCTTCTGATACATCAGCGTTGCGGCAGTATGTCTGAGTTTATGAGGAGAATAGCCCTGATTTCCAAGCCCTATCTTTTCCAGATAATGATTGACCATATGATATACACCCTTGCCCGTAATACGGCAGTTCTTCCTGCTGATAAACAGAGCGTTTTTATCAGCAATACCATTAACGGGTCTTACCTTAAGATATTCCTTTAGAGCATTAACACAAGCCTGATTCAGATATAGATTTCTCTCTTTATTCCCCTTTCCTCTTACAGTCAGCATATATTCACTGTTGATATCAGAAAGATTAATACCAACGAGTTCCGATCGCCTGAGACCGCAATTCAAAAAGAAAACAAGAATACAATAATCCCTTTCTCTAAATTCTCCTTCTACTGCCTCAAGCAGCTGTAAGCTTTCCTCCAATGTCAGAAATTTTGGCATTTTCTTTCCTTTTCTGGGAGCTTCCAGTTCCTCTGTAGGATTGTATGACAGCCTATGGGTTTTTACTGTCATATAATTAAAATAATCTCTCAGACTGGAGGTTTTCCTTGATCTCGTGGCAGCATTGTTTCCTCTTTCGTCCTTGCAGTAATTAAGAAACAGAATAATTTCTGAGAATGTTACAGATTTGACCATTTCAATATCCACGCAGGAGATATCAATGTTATCTATTTCGATATCTTCGTCAATCAGTCCACGGTCTTTTATAATAAATCTAAAAAAAGTACGCAGATCACGATAGTATTCCTCAACAGTAAGTTCCGATCTTCCCTTAATATTTCCTATATAGTTTAAAAAATCTCTGATAACAGGAGGTGCCTCCTTAAATATCTTATAACTCATTGTTTACCTTCTCTACTGTATTTCTTCTCTGCATGTATTATATTATAGCATTCAAAGTTATCAAAGTCAAAGAATATCAGCCTTTAATTACGTTTTTTACACTTAAGCGCATTTAAAAGCATATTATATAACAGCTGACCGTAAATCAGGTCTTTTGATTTTCAGTCAGCCAGTACAGAAAAGGGTGTGAGGTGATTCTTATGGGATGACAAATCTCTATATTTCCTCTGTCACTTATGCAATGAGAGGGCAAAAGATCCTTTCTGAAAATGGCATTCAATCAAGAATAAAAAGGAGCAGCAAAAGAAAAGGATCATCAGGCTGCGGATATGTACTTTCTGTATCTGAAAAGGACAGCGCTAAAGCGGCTGACATTCTGCACAGCGAAGGTATAAGAACCTCCTGATCTATAAAAAATATGATATTCCTATAGTTAACCGAATATGCAAGCTCACTGCCTGCCGCAAAACGAAAGGCGGAGATATATTTGATCTATCTTGATAATTCTGCAACAACAAATCCTAAACCATCATCTGTCTTATATGCTTGTGATCAGGCTATGCGGCACAGTGCAAATCCTGGGCGCAGCGGACACAAGCTTTCTGAAAATGCTGCAAGAAGCATATACAGCGTAAGAAGTAAGGCGGCAAAGCTATTCAACGCAGATGATGAAACAAGAGTGATTTTCACTCCAAGCTGTACCTTTTCATTGAATACAGCTATTAAAGGCATATTAAAAGACGGCGGTCATGCTGTTGTATCAGAGCTTGAACACAATGCCGTTATGAGACCTCTTGAAAAGCTCAGAACAGAAGGTGTGACATATACAAAAGCAAAGGTTTATTTTGACGATAACGACAAGACTGTAGACAGTTTCAGGCAATGTATACAAAAAGATACAAAAGTAATAATATGTACCCACGCTTCCAATGTTTTTGGAATAAAACTTCCTGTGGAGAGAATAGCTGCCCTTGCACATTTCTATGGCCTTACTTTTATACTTGATGCTGCCCAGAGTGCGGGGGTAACTGATGTAGATATGAAAAACGGTTTCGATATCATTTGTGCAGCACCGCACAAAGGTCTTTATTCTCCGATGGGTACAGGGCTTATGATAATAGGAGATAATATTTCTCCGGATACGATTACAGAAGGAGGCACGGGAAGCAGCTCCCTCTCGCTTACCCAGCCTGAAGAGCTTCCTGATAAATATGAAAGCGGTACAATGAACTATCCCGGAATTGCCGGTATGGGAGCCGGAATAGATTTTGTTAACAGAAAAAGCATTAAACGTATATCCGAACATGAATTTAAATTAATTACAAAGCTTTATGATGGACTGAAAAGTAACAGTAAAATAATACTTTACACTTCCTGCCCGGAACCGGAGCATTTTGTCCCTGTCCTGTCATTCAATGTTTCAGGACTTCACAGCGAAGAAACGGCTGATTTTCTGAACAGGAAAGGTATTGCAGTACGTGCCGGTCTTCATTGTGCGCCGTCTGCACATGAAGCTTTCGGAACAACTGAAACAGGTACCGTAAGAGTAAGTCCTTCCGCTTTCACAAGTGAAAAAGATATTCTGCATTTGCTGACAATCCTAACATCTATATAAAAAATACTCTGTAAGTCTGATCATTCAGCTTACAGAGATTTTTTTATGGGAGTGTTACAGTAAAGCATACCCATTTTCCATATTCACTTTCACATTTAATACTACCATGGTGCTTCCGGACGACCTCAGCCGCAATTGAAAGACCA
>CACXDE010000324.1 GCA_902766305.1 uncultured Ruminococcus sp.
TGAATGCAAGACGACCGATACGACCGAAACCATTAATAGCAACTTTTACTGACATGGGAAATTACCTCCTGAAATTTTCTGTGTCTACAACCAAACGGGAAGCCATATGTACGCACACATGATCTGCACACCTTACAAAGCGGCTGCTCGCTGTATACGAAAACACCTGACAAAATATCGTATCACCTGATACAGATCCACCATATCCCGTCCGTTATAGTACTGTAATTATTTTATAGCATTTTAGTAAAAAATACAAGTGTTTCTATAAAATTTAACAAAAAATTTTTTAAAAAGGAAATTGTTGCAGTACATGGATTATTATGTTATACTATTATGGTAGTCATTACTGCTGAAAAGCTATAACGAACGGAGGATTTTTTAATGAGTAAGCTACAGGAACTTATAGTTCAGTATTACGAAGAAAACGAAGATAAAAAAATATTTGAAAAGATAATACATGAGATACAGACCTGCGATAAGGTCTGGTCTGCCTTTTCACCTGTAACAAAGAACCATTTTGTAGATTATGTACAGGGCAGACCGACAGCCTTCATTTTTTCCGAAAAAGAATACTGCACACAGTATGCCGGACATATGAAGGAAGAAGGCTTTGAAGTCGGCAGTGCAGAATGCAGCGTGCAGAACAGGCTTGCCTTGTTCACGGATTATCACAGAAGCGGATTTGAATGCGTCAGTGTTGATAATGGTAAGAGGTATATCGTAATAGAGCTGACGGAGCTGATTAATATACCTGATTTCAGCGATGAGCCTATAGAAAACAGACCTGTTATAAATCCGTCTCTTGTATGCAGTGCAGACAGATTTTTCCAGTGTCTGGCAGCTAAGAAAGTCACCCCTGATAAACATATGAATATGCTTGTTGATACATACAATGCAAAATATGTTATTCCTGTTGAGGGCGAGGTAAAGGAAAACTCCGTTACGATACCCGCACTTGAAAGAAGTGACGGACTCAAGGTAATTCCTTTCTTTACAGATATAGCAGAGTACAGGAAGTTCGACACAAACGGACGCTTCAATGTTGCGCTTGCTGATTATACACAGATAGAGTCTCTCTGCAATTCCGGCGAAACAGTTGTTATCAATCCGATGGGATTTAATCTGACAATGACTAAAAAACACATTGACGCCGTAAGGAATGCAATCAATTCCGTACCGAACAGCGGAAAGGCAGAACGTGCCGTAATATTCACTCCTGACAGAGTACCGAAAAATCTTATAGACGGACTGAATGTCATACTTGATAACACGGACGGGGTAATTGCCGGATACATTATGGGTCTGAGAAAGAGCAGCGAATCCCAATATCTTATCATTGTAGACTGCGGAGACGCTGATCCGGAAAAAACAAAGGAACTTATACAGTCCATAAAGGATGAGGCAAAGGACATCGAAACAAAAGAAACAGTAGAATATATCCCGGCTTCCTCTGGAATAGGTCAGACAGCAATAGCAAATAATCGTCCATTCTTCCAGAAGGTCATAGTCGATATTGACTTGGACGAAGAAGAAGACTGATTATAAGTCGTAAGTCGTAAGTTGTAAGTTATAAGTTATAAGTTGTAAGCTCAAAGCATTAAAACTCAGAGCTAAGAGTGCAGAGTCCGGAGCATGGCATATCAGGCTCTTTTTAATGTGGAATTTGGAAAGTGGAAAGTGGAATTTTAAGGTACTTCAAACTTCCCCACCTGTCATTCTGAGGAACGACCCTGTTGTTAAGATTGGGTTGCTTTTTGACTTGCCGGAACAATGCACTCTGATATTTTCAAAAACAAAGCGACAGAGAATCTTTTGTTGTAAGTTATAAGTTATAAGTTGGAAGTTTAATGCCATTATCTGTCAACTATAGCAATCCAAAATAATAATTGCAAAAATTGCGAGGTTCAGGGGTGCGGGTGTCCAGCGGACACCTCTGCGAAGTGCCCTCGGGGTGCGCCCGTAGGAAGTACCCTTGGGGTGCAGAAGCACCGACCGAGCCGGCAGGCGAGACCCGAGAAGCCCTGGCCGCCGGAGGCATTGAAAACAGAACTTTCGGTGCGTTTATTTTAATGTATTGCTATAATAACTGAAATCTGACAACTTCCAACTGACAACTGTTCATAAAAAATTCAGGATATTTCAGCAGCAGGTGCGGAAATATCCTGAATATATTTTTAATGCTCTGGTTCTATAAACATTATGAGTATTGCGGCGGCTAAAGCTGCACCACAGAATATGACGCTTTTTTCCATAAACAGGTTAGTCACAAATGTACCTATTACTGCTCCGACAATAAAAAACAGAACTATCGCATAAAACTTTCCGGCTGTATGCAGGAAGGTTTTTTCTTTTGTCCGGGCATAATTTGAAAGAGCCTCTGTACCGCTGCGGAGATTTCCGGTACACATAGTGGTAGCGCATAGTATTCCCCGTATTTTCCTGAAACTCTGCACCTGCAATGATGCAACAAAAGAAATAAGAACA
>CACXDE010000325.1 GCA_902766305.1 uncultured Ruminococcus sp.
AAATTTATAATAATATATATTAAAAGGATAATTTAGGTTGCTATCAGTAATAAATCATACAAATATGATAAAATTGTATGATAAAACGGAGGATAATACTTATTAAGTAAAGAAAAAAATATGAAAAGAAGTATTTTTTTTCTTTAAAATATTTGACTATGTTTTCAGAATGTTATATAATTAATTTATGTACTTACAGTACTTTGTTAAAATTTTAACTTTTATATATGGAGGCTTAAAGAAATGAGCAGAGTTTACAATTTTTCAGCAGGTCCGTCCATGCTCCCGGAGTCGGTTCTTGAAAAAGCAGCAGCAGAGATGTTGGACTATGAGGGCAGCGGCCAGTCTGTAATGGAGATGTCACACCGCAGCAAGGTGTTTGACAAGATCATCAAGGACGCAGAGAGCCTTGTAAGAGAACTTATGAATGTTCCGGATAACTATAAGGTACTATTCCTTCAGGGTGGTGGTTCATCACAGTTTACAATGGTTGCACAGAACCTTATGAATAAGAACAACAAAGCTGATTACATCATCACAGGTCAGTGGGCAAAGAAGGCTTGGAAAGAAGCATCACGTTACGGTGACGCAAAGGCAGTTGCTTCTTCAGAAGATAAGGTGTTCTCATATATTCCAAAGACAACACGTGCAGACTTCCGTGATGACGCAGACTATGTATATATCTGCATGAACAATACTATTTATGGTACTGTTTATCACGAGCTTCCCGATACAGGCGATATTCCGCTTGTAGCAGATATTTCTTCCTGCATAATGTCAGAGCCATTAGACGTATCAAAGTTCGGTCTCTTATTTGCAGGCGCACAGAAGAATCTTGCACCGGCAGGTCTTACAATAGTAATTGTTCGTGAGGATCTCATCGGCAACGCAATGGACATTACTCCGAATATGTTCAACTACAAGACACATGCTGACAATGATTCTCTCTTCAATACACCTCCGTGCTACACAATCTACATTGCTAAACTTGTAATGGAGTGGATCAAGAACGAGATCGGCGGACTTGAGAAGATGAAAGAGCGCAACGAGAAGAAGGCAGAGATCCTTTACAGCTTCCTTGACAACTCAAAGATGTTCAAGGGTACAGTAGTTCCTGAGGATCGTTCACTTATGAACGTACCGTTCGTAACAGGAGATGCAGATCTTGACGCTAAGTTTGTTAAAGAGGCAACAGAGGCAGGTTTTGTAAACATCAAAGGTCACAGAACAGTTGGCGGTATGAGAGCATCAATCTACAACGCTATGCCTGTTGAGGGTGTTGAGAAACTTGTAGCATTCATGAAGGATTTCGAGGAGAAGAATTCCTGATAATAAATAAAGTTTTATATGCGTACACATGAATGTTTGTGTACGCATAGAATTATTGATATAATGGAGATGACTGAAATGTACAATGTTCTTACATTGAATAAGATAGCTAAGATCGGTCTTGACCGTCTTGGCGATAATTACGCAGTAGCAAACGAGTGTGCAGCACCGGACGCTGTTATTGTACGTTCCGCAGCAATGCACGATATGGATCTTCCCGAGAGCCTTCTTGCAATAGCAAGAGCAGGTGCAGGTACAAACAATATCCCGATAGACAAGTGCACACAGCAGGGTATTGCAGTATTCAATACACCGGGTGCAAACGCAAACGCTGTAAAAGAGCTTGTTCTGACAGGAATGCTTCTTGCTTCAAGAAATGTTCTTGGCGGTATCGCTTGGGCAAAAACACTCAAGGGTAACGGCGATCAGGTAGGCAAAATGGTAGAAAAGGGCAAGAGCCAGTTTGTAGGACCAGAGATAAAGGGCAAGACACTTGGTGTAATTGGTCTTGGTGCAATCGGTGCTTTGGTAGCAAATGCAGCCGTAGCACTTGGTATGGACGTAATCGGTTATGATCCGTTCCTTACTCCTGCAGCAGCAGCAAGACTTGACGCAGCAGTTAAGACAACTGCAAATATAGAGGATATTTATGCGGTATCTGATTATGTAACATTACATGTTCCGCTTACAGCAGATACAAAGGGTCTTATCAATGCAGATACTCTTGCAAAGATGAAGGACAGCGTAAGAATAATGAATTTCTCAAGAGACGGTCTTGTAAATTCAACAGATATTCTTGCAGGAATTAAGTCGGGCAAGATTGCAGCATATGTAACAGATTTCGCAACAGACGATCTTCTTGGCGAAGAGGGCGTTATCGCTATTCCGCACCTTGGTGCATCAACACCGGAGTCTGAGGATAACTGTGCAGTAATGGCAGCAGATGAGGTAAAGGCATATATTGAGACAGGTGCAGTAATCAACAGCGTAAATCTTCCAAGAGTAGAGCTTGCAAAGGCTGAGGGTACAAGAGTTACAGTAATTCACAAGAGTGACGATGCAGTAACAGCTTCAATCAAGGCAATCGCTGCACAGGCAGTTACTGCTGTAAGAGGCGATGTTGCATATACTGTTGTTGATACAGAGGACGACGTTGCAGATAAGATTTCAGCAGTTGACGGCGTAATCAAGGTAAGAGTTATAAAGTAATTCTGCAATAAATAGATTTTGGGACGGTGAAATATCCGTCCCTTTTTTCATTTTTTAAAAAAATATACTATAATACAATAATATTACTCTGCAAATTTTACTTTTTGACAGTTGACAAAATTACACATATAGTGTAAAATTACACTATAATAATTGCTGTACGAAATGGGGAATAAAAAATGAACAGCAACAGTAACAGAAATAAAGTATTCAAAATATTAAACATGATAACAGCTATATTGGGCGGCGGAAGTCTGGCGTACATATATTATAGAGTGTATCCATATTTATACCATGATATGGTAACGAATACGAGCGATAGGGAATATGTTTTTGTTTTTACATTATCAATAGTAATGGGTGTAATACTGGTGGTAGTGCTTCTTGCAAATGCGATAGGAGCATTTTCTGCAAAAGCAAATAATAAGTTGTTAGAAATAGAGGGTAAGATGATATGGATACCGATATCAGAAATAGTATTTCTAATAATAATGGGCTGTATTTCATTGGTAACAATGATAGGTATAATAATAGTAGATGTTTTTGAACTATCTGGCTGGGTAATAGTTATTTATCCGATATTGTTTTTGTTTATATTTGGTGAGATTGGATTTACATTAGCAACGAAATTCAAGCTTTTAGACTATTTGAGTTTACAGCGAAAAACAAATATGAATTATGTAATGCAGAATATAAATATGCAGGATCCGACTTATAATAATGCAGCCCCAAGTCAGACGGGAAGTAATTATCCGCAGTATCCACAGCAGAGTAATCCGCAATATCCGCAGTATCAGCAGCAGAACTATCCACAGTATCCGCAAGCAACACAGGATTATCAGGCTGAGATTAATTCAAATAATAATTATAGTAATTTTCAGTAAAAAAATTTAAAAAAAGTATTGACAAATGCTAATCTGTTTGATATAATAATAAGGCAGTCTGAACGGACCATTAGCTCAGTTGGTTAGAGCAACCGGCTCATAACCGGTAGGTCCCGGGTTCGAGTCCCTGATGGTCCACC
>CACXDE010000326.1 GCA_902766305.1 uncultured Ruminococcus sp.
ACGCAGTGCATCACCACAATTGCCGAAGACGGCAAAATTATCATAATACCTGTATCCTTTTCTGCCACGATCCATCTGGCGATACTGGACATCACCATGACAGCAAGGGCATTTATCCTGCTTCTTGTGCTTGAAGGATGATATCAGCTTCTTGTCGGTAAGCTCATAACGTTCATGACAAGCAGTGCAGTATATATCAGCACTTTTCTTTCCTTTGCGGTAAAAGAGAAAATGAGGCATATATGCTTCTATCTCGGAGAAGCATGATTCAACATCTACAAACATATTTGCCACCTCACAGATCACCGAGAAGATCATCAAGCGACACGCTCAGAGCTGTCTTTTCATTCTTTTTCATGGTGATAGGCGGTGTTCCAATATCACCGCAGAGGTCAATAGTCATGCTGAAATGAATATCAGCAGTTGAGAAATAAAATTTCACAGCCTTTCTGTATGCATCCAGGTCTGATATGCTTCCGCCGGTGCCGTTGGCAACAGCGTCCATGCAGTCCTGAAACGTCTTGCCTGACTGTTCAACGGCCTGCTCAAACTCAGGCTCCTGCTCACAGAAGCTCACAAGAGCAGCAGCAACAGACGGTGCCATGACCGCCTGCTTATGTCCTTTGATTTTGCTGTTAATAAAATATTCCTTTGTGTTCATGTTCTTAACTCCTTTCAGAACCGATTCACTAAGCACTTGTACTTCTCGATATCAGGATCAGGTGGATTCTCCGTTTCTAACTCCGGATAAACATCATTCCAGCATTCGCCTTGAAAGTAAGTCTTTCCCTGCTTGATGTACTGTGCATCATAATCCTTTGTTCTTTCCCTGTACTTGATAATACTATCCTTGACCTTTTTGAAATCACAAGGATCACTCTTGCGTATTCTTGCTTTTCTGTATGCAAGATAAGCATACTTCTTGCCCTCTTTTCGAGGGTATAACTCCCAAAGTTCCTCAAACTCTTTTTCCAAGTCAGGCTTTCCGACACTGACGGCGGACTTGTCCGCTGATTGATCATTTTTATTTATAACAGTATCAGTAACAGTTACAGTATCAGTAACAGTATCACTCTCTGAATTTTTTGAAATTTCTGAATTTTCTGAAAAAACTGAATTGACTGAATTATCTGAAATTGTTGTTTTTTCTGAATCTTCTGAATTGACTGATTTTTCTGAAATATCTGAATTTGACTTAATCGTCTTATTCTTCTTGTAATAATCAGCGTTCGCTGCTTTTTTCTTCTGATATTTCTCCTCGTTATCATCAATCTGTGACTTAAAAACACTGAACATGAGTTTCAGTGGTAAAGAATCTGTTTCGATTTCTTCACCGCTTGCAGCATAATACATCAAAGCCTTGAACAGCTTGCCGCATTCCTCATCGGACAGCATTTCCAATTCCCTTATTCGATCGCAAAATACAAGGAAACTCTTTTTTTCTGCCATTGATTCCACTCCATTCTTATTTTATTGTTCTTCTCAGAAAGGAACATCACCATCTGACAGTATTTCCTCGAAGTCGCTCAGGTTGCCGTATGACACCTGATCCGTTGGTATTCCTGCGTTTTGAGCTGCTTGCACGGCTGCCTGTGCTGTACTATTGGCAGCGTTTGCCTGTGCCGGTGCTGCTGTTTGTCCGCTTTTGTTGCTGTCACCACAAAATTCAACCTTTTCAACAAGCATATCAAGTGTATAATGCATAATATCAGGATGCTGTCTGTCCTGATAGTTGTTGTTTCTCAGCTGACCTTCGACAGCTATCATCTTGCCTTTGCGAAAGTATTTATTCACAAACTCAGCAGTCTGCCTCCATGCTATGCACTGGATGAAGTCTGCCTGACGTTCGCCTGTCTGCTTATCTGCATACTGCCTGTTCACAGCGACAGTGAAGCGGCATGAAGATATGCCGCTTTGTGTCTGTCTCAGCTCAGGATCAGCTGTCAGTCTGCCTATCAGTATTACTTTGTTCATTTGGTTTCATCCGCCCCCTTATTGGCTACTTTCTCCCAATATTTTTCCTGATATGCTTTTACTTTTTCGGGATTTGCTGCACGCCATGCTCTCTGATATGCTCTGACGTGTTCGGCGTTC
The DNA here is from genome assembly GCA_902766305.1 of uncultured Ruminococcus sp. Taxonomy (GTDB): domain Bacteria; phylum Bacillota; class Clostridia; order Oscillospirales; family Acutalibacteraceae; genus UBA1213. The sequence continues at coordinate 2,095 of CACXDE010000326.1, forward strand.
TTTCGGTTCCATTCTCTTTTATATGCTTTTGCTTTTTCGGGATTTGCTGCATACCGAGCTCTTTGATATGCTTTTCTTTTTTCACTGTTTGCTGCATACCAAGCTCTATTATATGCTTTTGCTCTTGCTTTTTCTTCTTCAGTCATTTCTACTTACTCCTTTCTGATTTCTTTTTTTCGATCATCTTGAATATAATCATCTCAAAATGAAATCTCTGCTTATCAGAAAGTATATTCTCGCCCAGTTTTGACTTATATCTTTCATAAAGCGGCCTTATCAGCGGATGATGTATATTGAGCTTATAGCCGTACTTATTGTACGGAGCATATATCGATGTTTCGTTTTCCTGTTTGAGCTTCGCCTGTTCCTGAGCAATGTCAAACGGTATCCTTCGTCCCATAATGTCTCCTGTGCAGTTGACTGCACAAACCGTCAAAGGTATTTGAGTACGTCCCTTGCGAGTGCAGAAAGGCTATCGCCTGTGACGTTGACAGGCTTCATATGCTCGCCTGTGCTTGTACGCCATACTATTATGACTGTCTCTTCTCCGCTCTCATGCAGCTTATATACAAGCCGCAGAACGTCTTTATCAATGCCCTTGACCAGATTCAGCAGTTCGCGATTGCAGAAATTCCGCTTCTGCTCATGTGTTTCGTTCATATCTCGCCGCCTACTCCTCTTTTTTCATAGATAGCTATGAGAACATCACGCTCTCTTTCAAGATTCTCCCTGAGGTCATACATGAGCATTGTTTCTGCTGCTATGTCAATTATGGTTTCAGGCTCACTGTGAACCGAATCAATGACACCTGCTGCATGATATGTTCTGACTATCTCATTGGCAACGTCTAAGATTTTGCTGTATTCTTCATCTTTCAGATTTACTTTGATTATCAGCTCTTTCATGGCAGCGCCCTCTCAGTTCTCAGTATAATACTGGCAGTTCGGGTCACACTCACAACTGTCTGTATCATACGCATTCTTCAGCGGACAATAGTCCATTTCGATTGGATGTACATCATCAACGGTACATACTGCATTATCAGGGACTGTATATCCCTTGATACTGCCGTCCTTAAAAAAACAGATCATCCTTATTCTCCTTTCTTGATACCTCCGCCCCGACAAATCCAGAAGTAATAAAAGTCAAGCTGTTCCGAGGTACAGCCGCACTCTATATCTTCGGGTTCGAGATAAACTGCTGATCTGTGCATTGCTGCAAGCTTTGCAAGAATCTTCACAGCCTTATCTCGCTCTGTCATGGCTTCGCTCCTTCCTTCGGCGCTCCCTGAGCACAGAAGTGATCACCTTGAAACAGTACGCTTCGATATAAATCAATCCAAGCAGTACTATTACGAATAATGCTCCTATCATGTTTAGCACCTATCCTATTTTTAATTCTCCATCCACCAGCTTCACGAAGTCTATTCGGCAGTACTGTGCTATTGCCCTAAGATCGTCATAGCTGAAACGCCGCCAAGGTTCTTTCATGCGGTTTGTCCATGTGTTTATGGATACTCCCAGCACTTCCGAAAGCTCGGCTACTGTAAAGATTTGCTGTATCAGCCTCAGATTGTGCTCTAAGCGCTGATGATCTCTTGCTCTTGCCTTGCATTCGGCTGCGGTCATAAAATCACCTCGTCGTGTTGTAATGTATTGTTTTTAATACATTATTCGGTTGTTGTTTCTGTTATCAACTCTTCCGGTGTCACGTCCAGAACCTTTGCAAGCTGATTCAGAGTGTTGATGTGTGGCTTTCGCTTACCATTCTCATAATATGAGATTGACGCAGGTGTCACGTTAGTAAGTTCTGCCAGTTCTTCCGCTGTCAATCCTTTTTTTATCCTGAGATACTGTAATTTGTCAGGAAATTTCATAAAAGATTAACATCTCCTTTACTAAAAATTAACTTTGTTAAGTTGACAAGTATAAAAAAACAAGCTATAATTAAAGTAGTATATCATAATACTTGTATAGCTGTCACCGCTGTTACAAGTCGTTTCTTTATACCCTTACACTTAACTCTGTTAATATTATATTACGCAAATTACGTAAAGTCAATATAAAAATACGCAATTTACGTATTTTTGTTAATACTATATAATTTTAGATATATTTATTTATGTGTTTTGCTGTGAAAGGAGCTGAATATATGGACGATACCTTGACTATGATTTTTTCATTAATCAAAAAGCAGAAGAAGAAACAGACAGAACTTGCCCGATGCTTAGGGATAAAGCCACAAACAATTACTGACTGGAAAAGTGGTAAAAATAAATCATATATTAACTATATTAAACAAATTGCCGAATTTCTAAATGTTTCGACAGATCGTCTGTTAGGTATTGAACCGCAAAAAAGCACCCCTATCAAACAAGATAGAAGTGCTGTTATAGATCGCATTAATGCTCTGCCTGATGATCAGTTTGAGAAGTTTGCTGCAAAGGCGGAGGGATATCTTGACGGTCTGGAGGATCAATGATACCGTACTCTTCCAGTAGTTTTATGATTCTTTCTGTTTGTTCTTCTCTCGAAATTTTTCGCACCATCCCTTAAAAAATTACCGCTCCGCAAGAGGATACGGAGCGATTCGGCTTGGTTTGAGTGTAGTACGATGCAGTGGTATAACTGTAGTATGATGTTTAGCAAGATGATAGTATGTATAACAGCAATTCCGTCTTTGCTGTTCCTCTGCACTAATTATATCATTTCTATAGGTATAATTACAAGACAATTTTAGTATCACTTTGGGATAATTATTGTATTTTTTGCGATATCAAAAATATATAACCTTTATCTTTTTTATATAGAAAGGAGTGGTTTTATGGGATTATTTACACCAGCAAAATGGAAAGTTTATCAAAATCAAAAACTTGGTAATAAATTTGATCCAGTATTATCATTGGCTTTCAATAGTCGAAGAAGAGATTATGCTATGTTGAATTTCGACAATTATGTTCGCCAATTCAATGATAGTGTAAATATTGCCAGCACTACCAAAAAGCCTGATGTTTTCTTTGAAAGATATGATTTTGCACTTCAAAGAATCATTGCTGTAATTTATATGCGAAAATATGTAAAGGTAAAAATGAATTCTCCCGAAAAATCTGCTAATGAATTGATAGATCGAAAACAAGAATTTATCAGAGATTTAATCAGCCGGCGGGCTGAGGTACTAAAAGAAAAGCTCACAAAACTAAAGACTCCGGCAAGTAAAAAGAAGAATATAGCTAAATTTGAAGAAGAGTTTATTCCATATCATACTGAGATGTCACAGGAAAATATTGATTATATAAAGCGAACTGTTGACTATTATATGCGGAATTGCGAATAAGGAGGAAATTATGGCAAATACAAAAAAATGTAAATATTGTTGTTCTGAAATTGACGAGAAAGCAAAAGTTTGTCCTTTTTGTCAGCGCGAGCAATCATCAGTAGCTAAAATTATTGTTGGATTTTTATTTTCTTTAGTTGTATTACTTCTGTTATTGGCTTTTATAATCCTTCCAGCGATTCAAAGTTAAAACATAGGAGTGTGATCTTATGGCAAAAGCTAAGCAGCTTCCGAGCGGCTCCTGGCGAGTGCAAGTGTATGATAAGGAACTGAAAAAAACAGTTTCCTTTACCTCAAAGTTACCGGGCAAGGCAGGAAGAAACGAAGCTGAGCTCATGGGCCGTGAATACCTTG
>CACXDE010000327.1 GCA_902766305.1 uncultured Ruminococcus sp.
CTGCTTGTAATAATTGGCGTTTTGCTTTTCATGCTGATAATCTTTTTACATGAGGGCGGACATTTTGTATCAGCTAAGCTGTCAGGAGTAAAGGTAAATGAGTTTGCCTTAGGAATGGGACCAAAGCTGTTTTCCTTCACAAAGGGATATACTGTATATTCACTCAGGCTTTTTCCGATAGGCGGATTCTGTGCTATGGAAGGCGAAGACGGAGACAGTGAGGATGAAAATGCTTTCACGAAGAAACCTGTATGGAAAAGAATGATAATCGTACTTGCCGGTGCTTTTATGAATATAGTGCTGGGATTTATACTGGTAATGATAACACTTTTGCCGGAGCCGGCATTTGCATCGCTTGAGGTTTCAAAGTTTGCTGAAGGAGCCACAACCTCACAGCAGCTTAAGCTGAATGATAAAATCACTTCCATTAACGGTTATGGTACTGATACATGGCTTGATATGAGCTTTGCGCTTGGAACTGCAAAGGACAATGATTTTACGATCGAGGTCGAAAGAAACGGTGAAAAATATACCTTGGAGCATGTTGTATTTCCGACTGTCAAGGAAGAAAGCGGCGATGAACATATTGCCCTTGATTTCAAGGTTGCACCAATAGAAAAGAATTTCGGCAGTGTGATCGTTCAGACATGGAAGCAGACGGGTTCAACCTTGAAAATGGTATGGAGCAGTCTTGCTATGCTTGTCACAGGACGTTTCGGAATAAATGAAATCTCCGGTCCTGTCGGAATGGCAAGCGCTACATCACAGGTGGCGGCAAAGGCTCTGGAAAAAAGCTTCGGCGACAGTGTGCTTACTATAGTAAACATTATGGCGATCATTACGCTTAATTTAGGTATTGTTAATCTTCTGCCATTGCCGGCGCTGGACGGAGGAAGATTTGTGTTCCTTGTTATTGAAGCTGTTATGAGAAAGCCCGTAAAGCGCGAGCTGGAAGCATGGGTACATTTCGGAGGAATGGTATTGCTTCTGTTGTTTATGCTTGTAATTACTGTTAAGGATATTTTTCAGCTTTTTTGATTTGACTGAAATTTTGTTGATATAGTGAGATCTTTCGATAAAGGGTGACAGATGTGGAAAGAAGAAATACTAAAAAAGTTAAAGTCGGAAATATATATATAGGCGGAGACAGCGATATTACTGTTCAGTCAATGCTTAACGTCCCTTCAACGGATATTGAGGGAAGTGTTGCCCAGTCCGTTGAGCTTGAAAAAGCCGGATGTGATATAATCAGGCTTGCTGTTCCGGATATGGAGGCAGTAAAGCTTATTCCTGCTATAAAGGAAAAGGTCAGCGTCCCCCTTGTCGCTGATATACATTTTGATTACCGTCTTGCTCTTGAAGCCGCCGCCGCCGGGATTGACAAAATAAGGATCAACCCCGGAAACATCGGTTCAGAAGAAAGGGTAAAGATGGTTGCAGATGAATGCCGAAAAAGAGATATACCGATTCGTATCGGTGTAAATTCCGGTTCACTTGAAAAGCATATTCTTGCAAAGTACGGCAGACCTACTCCCCAGGCACTTTGCGACAGTGCATTGTATCATGTCTCTTTGCTTGAAAAATTTGATTTTGATAATATTGTTCTTTCTATGAAATCATCTGATGTGGAGTTTATGGTAAAGGCTTATGAGCTTGCGTCAGAACAGACTGATTATCCTCTGCATTTAGGTGTTACTGAAGCCGGGACTGAAAGAATGGGTATAATAAAGTCTTCTATCGGTATCGGTTCACTGCTTCTTTGCGGTATCGGAGATACTGTAAGAGTATCGCTTACTGACAGTCCTGTGAAGGAAGTTTATGCCGCAAAGGATATCTTGAAGTCTCTTGGACTCAGTAAGAAGGGTATCAGATTTGTCTCCTGTCCGACCTGCGGCAGAACAAGGATAAATCTTATTGAGATTGCAAATCAGGCAGAGGAAAGACTTCGCGACTGCGATAAGAATATTACAGTTGCTATAATGGGCTGTATAGTAAACGGACCGGGTGAAGCAAGGGAAGCTGATATCGGTATAGCAGGCGGTGACGGAAACGGTCTTATTTTCAAAAAGGGAGAGATCGTAAAGAAGGTTCCTGAGGAAAATCTGCTTGATGAGCTTATAAAAGAAATTGAAAAGATGTAAGGGGGAGGTTGATGTATCCGGATGATTCAGGATATATCAACTTTTGCCTGTTTTTTGCCGATGAAATGAGAAAGGAAAAAGAATTGAAAAACTTTGCTGAAATTTTTGGGGATTATATTGAAATCAACAAATTGCCGTCTTCGATAAATGAAAGTATAGTAAATAAAACTTTAGTTGATACAAAAAAGAGAACCATAGTGATAGAAGCAGACTGCAATGAGCTTTTAAAACGGGATGACATATTTACTGCGGAAAATATGATAAAGAACAGCGTGCTGGGACTTTACGGGTGCCGGTATGATCCGCATTATGAGAGCGGACTTTTCGATATTTCCTACTATCCCGAGCTTCTGAAAGAGCTTAAAAGAAGAAATGCTTCACTTAACGGTACACTTAATGATTCTGAAGCGTCAGTACGGGATAAGGAATTTGTTATCGAGCTGAAGCATGGGGGAAAGGTCTTTCTTGAACAGCAAAAATTCGGAAAGAATCTTTCCGATTTGATATGCAGCGAATTTGGCATAAGGTTCAATGTAAGACTGACAGGAATAACGAATATTGACAGCGAAAGCGATGAATATATAGAAAGACAGAAAATAGCCGAGGAGAAAGCAATAAGAGAAGCACAGATATCACATATGCAGGAATATGAAAGCATGATGCAGACTGCAAATGAGAGGAAGGCTTCATTTGAGAAAAAAACAGTAAAGCCTGTTGTTACAGCCGAAAATTCGGAGATAGAGTACAGAGATGAAAACCATCTGATGCCCACTTATATTCCGGAAAGTGCGAATCCGATATACGGCGCGCCGATACACGGCGATGTTCTTACACTGGACAGACTTACTCAGGATTCAGGCAAGGTTATTATCTGGGGACAGATCTTTGCAATGGACAGCAAGGATACCAAGGATAACAAGAAAAAGATAATCACAATCAGCATAACTGATTTCAGAGGATCAGCAAATATTAAAATAATAGATACGAACGAAAAATGCTCTCCTATTCTTGATCTGAAAAAGGGTATGTCTATACTTGTCAGAGGAGAAGCGCAGTTCGATAATTTCGATAAAGACGTAAATGTAATGACGAGAGCGATAAGTGTTGTTGCAATTCCTAAGGTTGTTGACAAGGCAGAAAAAAAAAGAGTGGAGCTTCACCTTCATACAAATATGTCCGCAATGGATGCAGTAACAAGCGCAGGCGAGCTTGTTAACCGTGCGTATGAATGGGGAATGCCGGCGATAGCAATAACAGATCATGGTGTAGCACAGGCCTATCCTGACGCAATGAATGCCTGTGACGCAATAGCTAGAAAGGGCGGAAGCTTTAAGGTTATTTACGGAGTTGAAGCATATTTTATAAATGACCGCGCTTCTGACGCAGTAACAGGAGAAGCAGAAAGACCGCTTAACGGCGAGTTTGTAGTTTTCGATATTGAGACAACTGGACTCAGCGCTTCAAGAGAACGTATAACCGAAATTGGCGCATTCAGGGTAGTTAACGGTGAAATAAAGGATAAATTTTCTACATTTGTAGACCCTGAAAAGCATATCAGCGAAAAGATCACGGAGCTTACCGGGATTACAGACAGTATGGTCGCAGACGCACCTAAAGAGGGAGAGGCTGTACAAAAGTTTCTGGATTTCTGCGGAAAGAATGCAGTTGTTGTTGCGCATAACGCTTCTTTTGATACGTCATTTATAAAGATTGCGGCGGAAAGAAATCATCTTGATTATACTCTTACACATATAGATACTCTTGCTATATCAAGGGCGATATATCCACAGCTGAAAAAGCATAAGCTTGACAGCATTGCAAAGTTTCTTGATCTTGGTGAGTTTAATCATCACAGAGCATATGATGATGCTTATATGCTTGCAAAGATATTTCTCAAAATGCTGGAAACATTGTCCGGGGATTATTCAATTGAGAGCATATCCCAGATAAACCGTATACTTCCGGCACCTGATATAAAGACCTTCAAATCATATCATCAGATAATTCTTGTAAAAAACCAGCTTGGACTCAAAAATTTGTATAAGCTTATTTCAAAAGCGCATATCAATTATTTTTATAAAAAACCGCTAATACCACGTTCTGAACTGGAAAAGCACAGGAGCGGTCTTATTATAGGAAGTGCCTGTGAAGCAGGTGAGCTGTTCAGAGCGATAATAGAAGGAAAAAACTGGGAAGAGCTTAAACAGATAGCGGCATTCTATGACTATCTTGAAATACAGCCGATAGGCAATAATATGTATATGCTGAGAAACGGAACAGTAAATTCTGTTGAGGAGCTTCAGGAGTTTAACCGTACTGTAGTGCGTCTTGGAGAAGAGCTTAATCTGCCTGTGGTTGCAACCTGTGACGTACATTTTATGGATCCGCATCAGAGTGAGTACAGGAAAATTCTTATGACAGCCCAAGGATTTTCAGACGCATCAGAGCAAGCACCGCTGTATTTCAGAAATACAGAAGAAATGCTCCGGGAGTTTGAATATCTCGGCAGGGAAAAGGCATATGAAATAGTAGTAGAAAATACAAATAGGATAGCGGATATGGTTGAAAAGCTCCGCGCAGTTCCTAAGGGAAATTTTCCGCCGTTTATTCCCGGCGCAGAGGAAGACCTTACAAGGATAACGCTTGAAAGAGCAAAAAATATGTACGGCGATCCTCTTCCGGAAATTGTACAAGCAAGAATTGACAAGGAGCTTAATTCAATCATCAAAAACGGCTTCTCTGTTCTCTATATGACAGCTCAGAAGCTTGTTGCAAACTCAAATGAACATAAGTATCTTGTCGGTTCCCGTGGTTCGGTAGGATCGTCATTTGTCGCAACAATGTCAGGTATATCTGAGGTAAATCCTCTTTGTCCGCACTATGTATGTCCGAAATGTCAGAACAGCGAGTTTTTTGACGACGGAAGCGTTGGTTCGGGATTTGATCTTCCTGAAAAAAATTGTCCCAACTGCGGAACGCCGTATCTTAGAGATGGTCATGACATACCCTTTGAAACCTTCCTTGGATTCAAGGGTGATAAGACACCTGATATAGATCTTAACTTTGCCGGAGAGTTCCAGACAAGATCACACAGGTATACTGAGGAGCTTTTCGGAAAAGAAAACGTATTCAAGGCAGGAACTATAGCAACAGTCGCTGAAAAAACTGCTATAGGTTATGTCCGCAAATATTCGGAAGTAACAGGTATGACTGTCAGCAAGGCGGAGATGATGAGACTTGCGGCAGGCTATACGGGAGTAAGACGTACAACAGGTCAGCACCCGGCTGGAATGGTAGTTGTGCCGAGAATGAACGATATATATGAGTTTTGTCCCATACAAAGACCGGCTAACGATCAGAAAACCGATATCATAACAACACATTTTGACTTCCATTCCATACATGATACGGTTTGTAAGCTTGATGAACTCGGACACGATGTTCCGACAATATATCATTATCTTGAAGAATATACAGGCATTGACGTAATGAATATTTCTATGAGTGACCCGGATGTAATGTCACTGTTCACATCACCTAAGGCTTTAGGGCTTGAACCGGAGGATATTGATTCTCAGACAGGAACATTTTCACTGCCGGAGGTGGGTACGAAATTCGTAAGAAATATGCTGATCGAAACACAGCCTAAGACATTTGCCGATCTGTTGCAGGTATCAGGACTTTCACATGGTACAGATGTATGGATAGGAAATGCAAACGAACTGATACAAAAGAAAATATGTACTATTTCAGAGGTTATCGGTACACGTGATAACATAATGGTTTATCTTATGCACAAGGGGCTTGAACCAGATATGGCATTCAAGATAATGGAGATTGTGCGTAAGGGCAACGCTACAAAGCTTCTTACTGAGGATCATATAAAAGCCATGAAGGAGCATAATGTACCTGACTGGTATATTGATTCATGTATGAAGATAAAATATATGTTCCCTAAGGCTCATGCCGCCGCATATATGATAGCAACTCTGCGTCTCGGGTGGTATAAGGTACACAGACCTAAGGAATACTATGCTGCATATTTCACAGTAAGAAGCGATGATTTTGACGGTGCTCTTGTATGCAGGGGAAGGGACGCAGTCAGAAGCAAGATGCTTGAAATAACTACAAAAATACAGAATAAAGAGGCAACAGCCAAGGACGAATCCACGCTTGCAACCTTGCAGATTATTAATGAAATGCTTGCAAGAAATATAGGTGTTCTGCCGATTGATATTTATAAATCAGACGCAAAGCGTTTTCTTGTTGAGGGCGATAATATAAGACTGCCGTTTTCTTCATTGTCCGGTGTCGGTGAATCGGCGGCGGTAGCCCTTGCGTCCGCAAGAGAAAAGGGCGAGTTCATATCGGTTGAAGATTTTCAGATGAGGGCAAAGGTATCTAATGCTGTAATGGATCTTTTAAGAGAGATGGGAACTTTCAAGAATATGCCGGAAAGCAGTCAGCTTACCTTGTTTATGTAATTTGACAATTGCTGTCAACGAAAGGATGGACATTATGAAAGAATTAAAGGATTATCAGTGTGAACCGGTTGCAGAAGTCTTTCGCAGCGGTAAGATGTTCGGTCCGTATTGCGCAAAAAATACAAATTTTTCTGATTTGAATTTATCAGAAATGTCGAAAGGTGAAATAATAGTTGCTTATATACAATTTTTATACTATATTTATGCTAAGATGGACAATTACCGCACTGTCGGATGTTGTTTTAAACTATATGACCATAATAATAGCTGGATAGGCAGGATGGAGCGGTTGCCCCTGAATGAACAGGATTTCCTCATAGCAATTTTTGGTCTTGAAAAACCTGTTATACCTTTTGAGGAAGCAGTAGAACAGTATAATATCAGCGAAGAAAGAATTGAATATCTGACAAAAAAGTTTGATTTTATGAGGAGAGTTATCATTCCCCCATATATCAGAAGCAGATCACGCTTGTCAGAAATATAATGTTTTTGTATGGGAATGTTTGTAAACAAAAGGGAAAAGGAGGAGAAAGATAATGGAGAATGAAAACAAGATATACTATAATATTCCGGTTCTGCCTTTGAGAGGACTGGTGATATATCCGGGGTCGATACTGCACTTTGATGTCGCAAGGGATAACTCGGTTCTTGCGCTGAACGATTCCATGCGCAACGGTCAGCATATCTTTATAACATCACAGAAGGATCCTTCAAACAATGATCCAACGCCTGATGATCTGTTTGATATCGGAGTATATTCTCAGGTTATGCAGATAGCAAGACTTACTGACGCATATCTTCGTGTTGTTATCCGGGGTGTGTCAAGGGCTAAGGCTGTAGGCTATTCTGAAAGCTCTGACTTTCTGAAAGCAGATATAGAGGAGCTTTCTGATATTCCTTCCGATAACTTTATAAAAATAGAAGCTCTCAAAAATATGCTGAAGGATTCAGTTCATGATTATGCTATAAACAATATGCGTCTTCCGCAGGATATTCCGCTAAGAGCGGCGGATATAGATGAACCGGGCAGACTTGCTGATTTTATCGGAGATAATCTTATACGTGATTACAGGGACAAGCAGAAGCTTCTTGAACTGCTCAGCGAGGAAGCCCGTATGACTAAGGCTTATGAGTTTCTTCTTCATGAGATAAGCGTTCTTGAAATAGAGAACGATATCAGTGAAAAGACAAGGGAAAATATTGAAGTCAACCAGAAGGAATATTATCTGAAAGAACGTCTCAGGGCTATCAAGGATGAACTTGGTGATACAGAGGATATCGCCGAAGAGGTTGATGATTACAGCTCACGGATTGAAGCACTGAATACGAATGATGATAACAAGGAAAAGCTGAGAAAGGAGCTTCATAAGCTTGAACATATGGCTTTAGGGTCTCCCGAAGCGAATGTTGTGAGAAACTACCTTGATACCTGTATCGAGCTTCCGTGGGGAAAGTATACTAAGGAAAAGATTGATATAAAAAAGATAAATGCAAGACTTGACAAGAACCACTATGGTCTTACTAAGGTCAAGGAAAGTATTGTTGAAGATCTTGCCGTAAGAAAGCTAAATCCTGAAATAAACGGCCAGATAATTTGTCTTGCCGGTCCTCCCGGTGTGGGAAAAACTTCAATTGCGCATTCTGTTGCAGAAGCTATCGGGAGAAATTATCAGCGTATTGCTCTCGGCGGTATCCATGACGAGGCAGAGATAAGAGGACACAGACGGACTTATATCGGAGCAATGATGGGAAGGATAATGTACGCTGTGAATCAGGCAGGCTCGGCTAATCCGCTGATACTTCTGGACGAGCTTGATAAACTGGGACATGATTACCACGGCGATCCTACTTCTGCTTTGCTTGAAGTACTTGATGGGGAACAAAATTCAACATTCTTCGATCACTATATAGATATGCCTTTTGATCTCAGTAAGGTAATGTTCATTACTACAGCAAATGATTATACTGCTATTCCGGCACCTCTGCTTGACAGGATGGATATCATCCATATTGACAGCTATACAAGAGAGGAAAAATTCCAGATAGCAAAGCGTCATCTTGTTTCAAAACAGCTGAAGCTTCACGGTCTTACTGCAAGAAATTTCAAGATAACGGATGATGCTATATATGATCTTATCGACAGCTATACAAGAGAATCAGGCGTTCGTACACTTGAAAGGCTTATGTCAAGACTTATGAACAAGGCGGCTGTTAAGATAGTTGCCGGCGAAAAGAAAAGCATAAAGGTCGATAAGGACGATCTCGAATTACTTCTCGGCAGCAGAAAATACAAGAACGATACAATGCGAAAGAATGATGAGGTCGGACTTGCAACAGGACTTGCCTGGACATCTGTCGGCGGAGCAACTTTGCCGGTTGAGGTGGCTGTACTCAACGGCAGCGGAAAGATAGAGCTTACCGGATCGCTTGGCGAGGTAATGAAGGAGAGTGCGCACGCTGCATATACCTGCATAAGATCAATGTCGGTGCAGCTACAGATAGATCCTGATTTCTACAAGACAAAGGATATTCATATCCACGTTCCTGAGGGCGCTGTGCCAAAGGACGGACCCTCGGCAGGTATAACCATGGCAACTGCAATAACCTCTGCTCTTACCGGAAGACCTGTAAGACGTGATCTTGCAATGACGGGAGAGATAACTATAAGAGGTTCAGTTCTGCC
>CACXDE010000328.1 GCA_902766305.1 uncultured Ruminococcus sp.
ATTCTTCCGGAGTCAATGGACAGAAGAACATTTGAAGCAGCTGCTAAGATTCTTGCAGAGGGAGTTGCTGACCTTATCATTATCGGTACACCTGAGCAGGTTGAGGAGAACAGCAAGGGACTTGATATTTCGGGAGCTACAATTATCAATCCTTATACATATGAGAAGACTCAGGAGTATATTGATTTATTTGTTGAGCTTAGAAAGAATAAGGGTATGACAGAAGAGAAGGCAAGAGAGATTGTTTTAAATGACTATGCTTACTATGGCTGTCTTATGATAAAGTCAGGTGATGCAGACGGTCTGGTTTCAGGCGCATGCCACTCAACAGCAGATACGCTTAGACCATGCCTTCAGATTATAAAGACAAAGCCGGGCACAAAGCTTGTATCAGCATTTTTCTTAATTGTTGTTCCGGATTGTGAATACGGTGCAGACGGTACATTTATTTTTGCAGATTCAGGATTAAATCAGAATCCGAATCCGGAAGAGCTTGCAGCTATCGCAGGTTCATCAGCAGAGTCATTTGCACTTCTTGTTGAGAAGGAGCCAATCGTTGCCATGCTTTCACATTCTACAAAGGGCAGTGCAAAGCACGCAGATGTTGACAAGGTTGTTGAGGCTACAGCTATTGCTAAGGAGCAGTATCCTGACCTTAAGTTGGATGGAGAGCTTCAGCTTGACGCTGCAATCGTTCCTAGCGTGGGCGCTTCAAAGGCAAAGGGCAGCGATGTTGCAGGCAAGGCAAATGTACTTATATTCCCTGACCTTGACGCAGGAAATATCGGCTACAAGCTTGCACAGAGACTTGCAAAGGCAGAGGCTTACGGTCCTGTAACACAGGGTATCGCAGCTCCTGTAAATGACCTTTCAAGAGGCTGCAGCGCTGATGATATCGTTGGTGTTGTTGCTATTACTGCTGTACAGGCACAGGCAAAATAATTTTTTAAAAAGTAATTGACAAAAGCCACCTACATAGTTATAATTGATAGGTGCGTATTGGAGAGAAGTATGCATATACATTTATCAGAAGCGATGTCTAAGTTAGATGCTGTGAAGGAATACCCGGTCAGTCTGGGGTTTCATGTATTCAGCAGTAAGCTGGGGGATTATCCTATAGTAAGCTGCGAACCGATAGTTGTTGCTATCACTTGTACAGATGATAAGCACCTGACGATTAAGACAAAGGTTAATCTGACAATGGAAATCCCGTGTGACCGCTGCCTTGAGCCGGTGAATGTCCTCTTTGATTTCGATATTGAGAAAGAAGTTGACATGAATCAGACTGCAGAGGAGAGAGCGCAGGGATTGGATGAACTGTCATATATCGGGGACTATGACCTTGATGTAGATATGTTGATTAGAAACGAGCTGTTCGTGCATATGCCGGTGAAAGTTCTTTGCCGTGAGGATTGTAAGGGGATTTGTAAGAAGTGTGGTGCGAATCTCAACAATGGGACTTGTGGATGTGATGTTACGGAGCTTGATCCTAGGATGGCAGTGATCCGTGATATTTTTAAGAACGCGAATCAGTGATGGTTTAAGAAAACTTATATTTAGGGAGGTGTAACCATGTCTATTTGTCCAAAGAATAAACATTCAAAAGCTAGAAGAGATAAGCGTCGTGCAAACTGGAAGATGAGCGCAGTTAATCTTGTTAAGTGCAGCAAGTGTGGTGCTTTAACAATGCCTCATAGAGTATGCAAGGCTTGTGGTTCATACAACAAGAAACCAATCCTCGAAACAGCTGAATAATTTGAATTGAATTATAAAAAGAGAGGTCGTCGGATCTCTCTTTTATAATGCCTTTTAGTTTTACTGATACGGTCTGTAATCAAGCGGTTTTGTGCAGCCCCAGCTTTCTGCGGATTTAATAAAATTCTTTTTGGCAAATGTCTTAAATAATCCGCCCACCAAAAAACGCACAGGAGCAGGAAATACTTCCGGACCGGTGAAATTTCTGCATTTTTCTGAATTAAAGTCTGCGGTTACAGCGTATTCCCGTCCCATTTCTTTGTATGGAAGAGTTATTTTTTCCTGTTGAGCACCTGTTGTAAGTCTTATGCTGAAATTGTTACCCTTTACAAGAGTGCCTGTGTATATGCAGCCGAGCTTTTCTGCAAGAATCTCAAGATATGCTTCACCGCATCGCAATTGAATGCCTTCGGCAAATCCGCTCTGCAATATGAATCCTAATTTAGTGTCGTCGTTCTTCGGCGTCAATGTTTCCAAAAATTCGATGAGCAGTCCTGGTATACATTCAACAAAGAGCGGCAGAGCGATAATAATGTTGTCGTTTTTGTTAAAAGCGTTACGGATGTCGTTCCACTGTTTTCTGTCAGATACTTCGTATTGCTCAAATGTGGTTCCATTTTCGCATAGTCCATCTGTAAATTTCTCAAGGATTTTATCTGTATTGCTGTTCTTTTTGATGCGTGGACTTCCGTTTATTATAAGCACATGCATGATACCGCCTCCTTTAATTCATCAAATTTATATGCTCCAAGTGCAGTGCTGCCCAAATTAATTGTAACCCTTTCATTCCAGCGCTTAAGATATTCTTTGTCAGCTTCGCCTGTATAAATGATACCTATATCGGTTTTTGTACTGTAGCGTGGCACATGACGCATCTGTCTGTTTTTAAATTCAAGAAACATTGTCATTATTGGAAGTATCCTGTCAAAAACATTTTTTCCTTTATGATCAAGGAATCCGAGCGCAGTACCGGAAATCACCCACATCTGGTCAGAATGGATGAGTCTTTTTAAAATAATTTCGTAATCATCCTTAATTGAACATTCACCGGGCGTTTTAAGCCAGCAGTAATTGCAGCCTATGCATGGGCTGATTTTAAGAGAACCGGCCTCAATTATTTCATATTCAATGCCTTTGCTGTCTGCAAGCTCTTTAATTTTTTGTGTTATAACAAGATCAGAAGTGGTATTTACTATAAGAACCATTTTAAAACCTCCTTAAATCAATTATCATGTACTGTTTTATCCCAAACATTTCTCTGCGACAAGGACTGTCCACCCGGCACGG